>CALDIA010000112.1 GCA_937901455.1 uncultured Bacteroidales bacterium
GGCATCCGCCAACCGATAGTCGATCGCACCGGCAAGTTCTACCGCATCGAGGACCTCGACCCCGAATTTGTCCAAAACTGCATGGACGTGGAGGCCTACCGCCCTTACGCCGGACAGTTCGTGAAAAACGCCTACGACCCCACCAAAACCGAGAAAGACAAGTCGTTGGACGTTGATATCGTGGTGATGCTGAAGGAGCAGGGCAAGCTCTTCAAGAGCGAGAAGCACACCCACAACTACCCGCACTGCTGGCGCACCGACAAGCCCGTGCTCTACTATCCGCTCGACTCCTGGTTCATCAAGACAACGGCGTACAAAGAGCGTATGATGGAACTGAACAAGACCATCAAGTGGAAGCCCGCCGCCACCGGCTCCGGCCGCTTCGGCAACTGGCTCGAGAACCTCGTCGATTGGAACCTCTCCCGCTCCCGCTTCTGGGGCGTGCCGCTGCCCATCTGGACCACCGAGGACAAGAAAGAACAGATCTGCATCGGTTCCATCGAGCAGCTGATGGCCGAAATCGACAAGGCCATCACCGCCGGCTTCATGACCGAGAACCCGTATAAGAACTTCAAGGTCAACGATATGTCGCAGGAAAACTACGACAACAACATCGACCTGCACAAACCCTACGTCGATAGCATCGTGCTGGTCTCCCCGACGGGCCAGAAGATGTACCGCGAGAGCGACCTCATCGATGTCTGGTTCGACTCCGGCTCGATGCCGTACAGCCAATGGCACTATCCTTTTGAGAATAAGGAGTCCCTGAAACAAAACTTCCCCGCCGACTTCATCGCGGAGGGCGTTGACCAGACCCGCGGCTGGTTCTTCACACTGCACGCCATCGCCACCATGCTGTTCGACAGCGTGGCCTTCAAGTCAGTGATTTCCAACGGCTTGGTCCTCGACAAGAACGGCAACAAGATGTCGAAGCGATTAGGCAATGCCGTAAATCCGTTCGATATTCTGCAAAAATATGGTCCTGATGCCACCCGCTGGTACATGATTACCAACGCTTCACCTTGGGACAACCTCAAATTCGATGAGGCCGGCATCGCCGAGGTGCAGCGCAAGTTCTTCGGAACCCTATATAACACCTACAACTTCTTCGCCTTGTACGCCAACATCGATGGCTTCATTTATAAAGAGGAGGAGATTCCCTACAAGGACCGTCCTGAAATCGACCGCTGGATTCTCTCTGAACTCAACACCTTAGTACAGCACTGCGATGACAACTATGCCGACTACGAGCCGACCAAGGTGGGCCGTGAGATTCAGGATTTTACGGACGCCTACCTCAGCAACTGGTACGTGCGTCTCTGTCGTCGCCGCTTCTGGAAGGGCGAATACAGCGAAGACAAGATTTCCGCCTACCAGACGCTCTACACCTGCTTGGAAACCATCGCCAAGATTGCCTCCCCGATTGCGCCGTTCTTCATGGACAAGCTCTATCAGGACCTCAACCGCGTCACCGGCAAGGAAGCGTTCGAGTCTGTACATTTGGCCAACTTCCCGGAAGTACACGAAGAACTGATTGACAAGGAGTTGGAAGAGCGTATGCAACTCGCGCAACAGTTCAGCTCCATGGTGCTCTCATTGCGTAAGAAGACCAACCTGAAGGTGCGTCAGCCGCTGTCCAAGATCATGATTCCGGTGATGGACGAGCACTTCAAACAGCAGATCTCGTTGGTGCAGGATCTGATCTTGCACGAGGTCAACGTCAAGGAGTTGGTGTTCGTCAGCAACGAGGACGGTGTCTTCGTGAAACGTATCAAACCCGATTTCAAGAAGTTGGGGCCGAAATACGGCAAAATCATGAAACTCGTGGCCGCCACAATCACCGGCTTCTCGCAGCAGGAGATCGCGCAGTTGGAGAAAGATGGCGTGATGAGGTTCGAGATTGAGGGGCAGCCCGTGGAGATCACCACCGACGATGTGGAGATCCAGGCACAGGACATCCCCGGCTGGGTGGTGGCCAACTTCGGCGCGCTCACCGTCGCCTTGGACATCGAGGTCTCGGAAGAGCTGAAGAACGAGGGTTACGCCCGCGAGTTCGTGAAGTTGGTGCAGACCTACCGCAAGGAGAACAACTTCGAGGTGTTGGACAAGATCGCCGTCACCGTGGAGAACAACGAAGTCATCACCCCCGCGTTGAAGGCCTTCGAGCAGCACATCTGCAACGAGACCCTCTGCACCGCGCTCACCATTGCCGACCACGTGGAGAACGGCGTGGAGATGGATCTGGAGGATGTGAAGATTAGGGTGAAGATTGAGAGATTGTAATGTAACGACGGTGTAGGGGCTAATAATCATTCGCCCCTACACCGTCTAATTGATAGCGTTTGTGGCTATCCTTTATTCCAACAATTAACAATTTTCAAAAACAAAGTATTATGGACGAAAAAACACAAATCCAACTATTTGAAGACAAAAGAGTGCGCACCATCTGGGACAAAGAGACGGAAGAATGGTATTTTTCAGTGGTGGATGTCGTGGCTGTTTTGACACAAAGTGTTGACGCAACAGCCTATTGGAGAAAATTAAAACAAAGATTAAAGAATGAAGGTAATGAAACCGTGACAAATTGTCACGGTTTGAAAATGCTTGCTGCCGATGGTAAAATGCGAATGACTGATGTGGCTAATTTTGAACAAATGTTTCGTATTATCCAATCAATCCCTTCTCCAAAAGCCGAGCCATTCAAATTGTGGATGGCACAAGTGGCCGCTCAAAGAGTTGACCAACTGCAGGATCCAGAACTGAGTATTGAACAAGCCATGATGGACTACAAACGTCTTGGCTATTCCGACAATTGGATTAACCAACGGCTAAAGTCCATTGAGGTCAGGAAAGAACTAACGGACGAATGGAAGAAGCATGGATTACAAGAGGGCGTTCAATTTGCGACACTGACGGATATTATCTACAAAACTTGGGCTGGGAAAACGGCTAAAGAGTACAAGCAGTTCAAAGGGTTGAAGAAGGAGAATCTACGTGACAATATGACAAACAGGGAACTCGTGCTGAACATGCTCGCTGAGATTTCCACAAAGGACATTTCGGAATCCACGAATCCACAGGATTTTTCCGATCATGTCCAAAATGCAGTGGATGGGGCAACCATTGCCAAGAATGCCCGGTTGGAGTTGGAACAAAAAACGGGAAAGAAGGTGGTGACTCCTCTCAACGCAAAAGGCACCATCAAACAGTTGACATCTGAAAAACAAGTGGCCAAAGAAAGTGAAAAATAGTATTTTTGCCGTCAAATATTGAAATAGTATCAACGAAAAATCATAAAAGAGAAGAAAAGAACCTAAAAACCAGTAACCAAATATAATATAGATAGCGTTTGTGGCTATCCTTAAACGTCAAATGAAAGTATAAACATAAAGTAATAATTATAGGAAAAGAATAAACTAACATATTATTAATCATAGCGTTTGCTATTTGTTCCGACCAATCTGAAACGTGGAAAATTTCAAATTGAATTTTGAGGAAGACAAATTGCAGATGCTCGCATATAGGCGGGCATTTTAGTCTTTCCTCAAAAGGTAATTTCCACGACCTCAGATTGGAGACGAGATTGCTCGCCTCTTTTATTGTTTGGGTCGTGGAATGGAGGAATCGGTGGCATAACGCGCAAATAGCAAACAATTATGCCAAAAGAGATTCAAAAAGATTTCATTTATCAAGGCGATTGCCTTGACATCTTGAGAACATTCCCCGACAAATCGGTGGATCTGATTTTTGCAGACCCGCCGTATAATATGCAGACAGAGGGGGAACTGCTACGCACAGACGGAACCGCATTCGACGGAGTTTCTGACAAGTGGGATAAATTCAGCAGCTTGCAAGATTATGACGAGTTCTCCAAGAAATGGCTTGCAGAATGTCATCGTATTTTGAAAAATGACGGGGCAATTTGGGTAATCGGCTCATTTCAAAACATCTTCCGTCTGGGTTACATCATGCAAGATCTTGGTTTTTGGATTTTAAATGATGTGATTTGGTCAAAGCCAAACGCTGTTCCAAATTTCGGAGGAACCCGCTTTCAGAATTCCCACGAAACGCTCATCTGGTGCGCAAAGAGCAAAGGTGCCAAATACCATTTCAATTACAAAACTATGAAACATCTCAACGGAGACAAACAGATGAAAAGCGTATGGAATATTGGCATTTGCATCGGAAGTGAACGGCTGAAAGACAGTGACGGTAAAAAAATCCATTCTACACAAAAACCAGAACACTTACTGAACAACATAATTCTTTCATCTACCCAAAAGGAAGATTTGGTGTTGGATCCGTTTTTCGGCACCGGGACAACCGGGGCTGTCGCAAAACGATTAGGCCGGCATTTTGTCGGCATTGAAAGAGAAACCGCTTATATAGAAGCAGCAAAAAAAAGGATAAACAGCGTTCAATTGGAATTCTCTGATTTGATAGACAATGTCTTTGATGTCAAACCTCCCCGTTTTTCAATAAAACAATTGGTTCAGTTTGGATATTTGTCAGTTGGCCAAAAGTTATTCAGTAAGGATAAACGATATTGTGCTGAAATCTGCGAGGATGGGAATGTTTTTGACGGAGAAACAAAAGCCTCCATCCATAAAATGTCTGCTAAATACTTGAATCGAAGTAACAACAATGGGTGGGACTACTTTTGGTGTGAATATCATGGCGAATTTGTCACCATAGACTCATTGCGCTATCTCGCTAAAGAGAAAGGAGGCGTCCTGTGATTCTTAACTACGAGTACTTCAAAGCAAGTTTGAACAGCAAATTATTTGAAGACAGCTATAGTGACTTGTTGCGAAAAATTGCCAAAAATCCTGAACGGTACATCGGGATTTTCCGTCCAACAAAACCCAAGACCAAACTGATTCAGAACATCACGCAATCGCATGAAATCCGTTTTGGCGATGCTTTAGAATTCATCTTTGAACGTTACTTTGAAGCAAGTGGATTCCAATTACATACAAAGCGATTCAGAACATTGGATGATACGGAATTGAGCATTGACCAGCTGTTCAGCAATGGGAATGTCCTCTATATGATTGAGCAAAAAGTCAGAGATGACCATGACAGCACAAAAAAGGTCGGGCAGTTCGATAATTTCGAGAACAAATATTTCGCATTGTCACAACGGTATCCGAATTACGAGATTCGTCCGTTCATGTGGTTTATTGATGACTCATTGGTGAAAAACCGAAAATACTATTTGAACAGGATGCAAAGTATGTCAAGTGATTATGGATGTCAGCCTGAATTGTTTTACGGAGAGCAGCTTTTTTCACAAGTTGATGATTTTAACATTGAAATTTGGCTTGAGACGCTGGACTATCTGGAACAATGGAAAGCCACTCTCCCAGATATGCCAGAAATCAATTTTGACAATAATGCCGAAGTGGTTTTTGAGGAAGTAAAGGATTTGCCACCTATCATCTATCGGAAACTCCTAAACAATTTGGAAGTCAGAAGACAGATCTTCCCCATTATCTTTCCCAACAATACGGTCTTGGGTATGTTGTGCGATTATTTCTTCTCAAAAAGTGAACAAATATATCAGACTTTGGCAGAACTAATCGTTGTTCGGGTTTAGAAAAAAGCAGTTACCAAAATACATCCAAGAAGAGCTTGATTTGAAAAAGCCCTTGAATGCTTCTGATATTTTTGCAAAGGCAAAATGGGGGGGGGATAATGATCCTTACTTCACCCTGAATCCTATCGGGTTGTCCGGTTCCGTCTTTTTCTCGCGTAACTGGTCCAATGCATCATTGATGACCTCAATTTGCAGGGCAAGCTCTTTGTTGAATTGCGACTGCACGTTTCCGCGATTTCTGGATAAAATTAAAAATACTCTTCCGTCGCAAAACGGTGTCACACAGGTTACGTTTGCCGCGCAGCGAAAAGGCGACTTTAGGGTGTGATTTATCGTTTATTTTGTCGGAGCTTGCCAAAAATAATCGGCATCGTGGGTGATAACGGCCCAATCGCTGGAATTTTCGTATGTTGATGGCGTCAAAACCACGTGTTTATTCTCCACATATCTGTATCTGCTCTCCGGATTGAAGCAATAATTTGTCACGCAATCAAACCAATACAGGTTTTTGGCCATATAGCTTTCCAGATAATACTCTTTTGTCTGTTTGTTCTCATAATTCCAGTTGGCATCCTCGTTCAAGAAAAGAGGCCGACCTTCAATCAGTCTGTACCGCACTTCCGGAATGCTCAAGAAATTACCATTCTCGTCTTTCACGTACGCTTCGAAGGTGGGGTCTATCCAAATCCATTTCTGATACTGAGACGACCAGACCGAATTTATAACGTGGCAATCCTGATCTTTCTTGTCGTATGGCATACAGGTCACATATCGCGATGGTATGCCCATCGAAAGATACATTTCATTCAAAGCAATGGCCAGATGACGGCAGTTGACACCTTTTCCCGTTGATTTGTGATAATTGTAGATGTCGATAGCATCAAATTCACACAGCGCAAAATTACCCCCATTGTGTCGGATGGCATTATGAGCGAAATGAAGGATATTCAGAATCTTGGAAATCTCGTCACCGTCACCAGCAACGGAGTCTAAATTAAAAAAGCTCCTGACATTCCTTAAACGATAGTTTGAGGAATCTTGATAAACAAATTGCGGCAGCGAATCATTGTCGTCTTTGATATAGGCTGACGACTTTTGTAAAATCTCCAATTTGTCATATTGCCTGATCTCTTCAAGTAAGGATTTGAATTTCTTGTCGTCTTTGATATTTTCAAAATCCTTGTCGTTAAGCATATTGCGATAGTCCTTGTAACCTACGCGTATCGATTTCTCCAGTGTTCCCAAAGCAAGTTTCTTTTGTGCCGTCAATGCGTAGCAACAAGCAAGATTATAATATACACCGGCTGCCATTTCTTCCTTGTAGATCCTGTCCTCCACCCACTGACTGTCAATCGCTGTTGTGTCAAAGAAAGTGACAAGTTCTTTCAGCGGGTGAATTGCCTTATCGAACTGCTCGTTTTTGTAAAAGTCATGATACACATCATAAATCTCATCATATTTTTCAAAAAACAAGCCGTGCCGACGGACATGACATATCAGGAGTGGAAGGCGAAATTTGTTGACAATGCTGGCGAAAATGATATAATAACGTCAGAGAATAGTAAAGCGGTGGAGAAAGACGTGCATTATATCGGAAAAATAGATAGGGATATTTACAAATGTGTTACCGATGACTTACAATCCGATGACGTGATTATTACTGAGAAACAGGTTGAACACATTAAGCAACATCATCCAAATGATTATGAAAGATATTTTAAGTATGCAGAAAGCATTATAGCTGATCCCGATTATATTCTTGAGGCAAACAGACCTGATACAGCGTTTTTGTTAAAGCATATTAAAGAAAACAACAAAAATTATGAGATAATTTTACGGCTTAAAACCTCAAAGGACCCAGCAGAATATAAAAACTCAATTATAACATTTTTAAAAGTTGAAGAGAAACGTTATCAACGATACTTAAGAACGAAAAAAATACTTTACAAAAAAGAGTAAATGTGCTATAATAAGCATAGGATAAGAAAGGTTATTCGAGGTGGACAATTTCGTGGCATCCACACGCCGATGGTTAGACAGGGGAAACCCGAGAGATGCAGGGGTACGCCACGCCTGCCAAGGAATCTTTACAGATATCGAGAAAGCGCTTGCAACTTATGCAGGCGCTTTTCCTATTTTCTGCACTTGGTACGAAGCAGACGCTCC
>CALDIA010000113.1 GCA_937901455.1 uncultured Bacteroidales bacterium
ATTACCCCATCCCTCCGCATAAGCAAAAATGCTATTCGGAGTGGAACGGGATGGAGCTGCCCATTACAGAGAAGATGCATCGCGAAGAGTTAAGCCTGCCCATCAGTCCGGTTTTGACGATGGAAGAAGCCAGACAAGTGGTGGAATTGTTAAATGATTGGAAATGATGGGAAACCCATTGGTATCGATAGCGGTAATCACTTATAACCAGCAAGAGTCTTTGCCTAAGACGCTGGATTCATTGTTGGCTCAAAATGCGGACTTTCCGTATGAGATTGTAGTGGGTGAAGATTGCTCGATCGACAATACCCGTGAGGTGCTGAAAGGTTATGTCGAGCGTTATCCCGACATCATCAAGCCCATCTATAACGAGGCCAACAAGGGCATTTTGGGCAATTATGTCGCGACGCTTTCCCATTGCAGAGGCAAGTATATGGCTAGCTGTGCTGGTGACGATTTCTGGTGTGATCCAGAGAAGCTGCAAATGCAGGTGGACGTCATGGAAAAAGACCCTTCCGTTGGGTTGGTCTATACGGATGTCATAATGGACTCTGTGGTAACAGGTCAGCGGTTTGAACGAAAGTGTGCCAACCCGCGCGACGACCTTTTCAGTCAGCTGTTGGAGGGTTGCTTTATCACGGCTCCAACCGTATGCTATCGTTCGGAATTGCTGCGTTATGTTGATTTTGACGAATTCCAGAGGCTTGGCTTCATCATGGAGGACTATCCCATGTGGTTGACCTTCAGCTTGCATACTAAGTTTTACCATCTGAAGCGGGCGACACTCAATTATCGGATAGAGCGCAGCTTTATCAACGACCCCAAGGCCGTGTCGTTGCACGCGGTTAAGTTTGATGAAAATACTACCGCCATTCGGCTTCATTTTTTGAAGAAGTATCCAGACAGGACCGATTTGACCGAGAATGAAATATTGGATGCCCACAACAAGATTGGCTATTTGGCTGGCTTGAACATGAACGACCGGGAATTCGCTTTGCGGTATGTGAGCCAGATGCACAATAGGACACCTTATGTGAAGCGGCTGACGATGATATGCAAGTCACATTTGCTGTTCGGCATGTATCAAATGTATCGGGGCTTGACGGGGAAGAAACGCGCGCCTCTGGAGATGTATTTTGGACAATGATATTGATAGGATTCCCTCGAATAAAGAGAAAGAAAAGTAAGTTTGATTATGCTAATATGTAATGCGGAATTGTTTAAAAGCGTGTTTCGATAGCATTCTGAGGCAAACTTTTGGTGATTGGATATGTTATTCTTTTAATCATAATGAATTGGAATGATTGAATTGGAGAATTATAGAAAAGTAAACGCATCTTATAGGAAAGTATTGGTTTTTAATTTTGGAGCATTCGCAGGCTTCTATTCTGAATACAATAATATGTTGAAAGCAATAGCTTTTTGCCTTGTAAATAAGATTCGTTTCAAACTTTATTCAAAAGATGCAAAGTTTTGCCCTGTAAAAGGATGGTCGGATTATTTTGAATCGTTTGTTGATGAAGTGGAGGATGACATCCATCTCGTATTGAATAAGAGGGTTCCAGACGATCCATATAGAACAGCCTTTTTCAGTTTGTATTTGAAAAGAAAAATCAAGAAGATTGTGGGCAAAACAAATGTGAAAGTAAGTTTTAGTTTTTATGATACATATTTAAGGAATAGGAGGTTGAAAAGGAAATATGGGTTCCGTTATTTTACATTTGATTTGTGGAATGATTTCGTCCACATTAATCTTAATAATAAGGTGATTGTTGAATCATTATATAGTGGTACCTATTTTGGCCTAATACGTGAACTTGATAAAATGATATGGAGATATAATTTAGAAATAAAGAATAAAGTGCAAGAAAGAATTAGCAGTCTAAATCTGCCAAAACAATTTGTAGCTATGCATATTAGGGGGGGGGATAAGATATTAGAAGCCGATTTAATTAATTGGGAAAAGTATGTGGTAACGGCTTATCAAGTGAAGGTCGATTGCAGGAATTGGTTTGTGTTCACAGATGATTATTCCATAATTGAATCAATAAAAAAAGACTATCCCGACTATCAATTGTCCTCGTTGTGCGATTCAAGAGAGAGAGGTTATTTTTATGGTGATTTTTTGAACGACAAAAGCACTATGGTAGATAAAATGATTAGGATGTTTGCTTCAGTTGATATTTGTAAGCAGGCAGAGTTTTTTATAGGAACAGCAACGGCAAATCCGTTTTTTGTGGTTTTCCTCGCAAAGGATGGCAAGAATTGTGTGTCTTTGGATTAAATATTTTTTGGACAAAATAATAATGTAATGAGAGAAAAGATTCGCCATGTCCTGCATATTATCAAGTGCAAGTTGCTTTATGAAAACGAAATTATACCGGCTTTGTATAAGTTTTTGTGTAAGATACATCTCATAAAGCCACACATGATTGTCTATGTCGATGGCGGCATCTGCTCGCAAATGCATCAGTATTTGTTGGGACGGTATTATGCTGAGAAGGGAATGCATGTGGCATACGACTTGGGCTGGTATGCACGAAACGGCATGGATAACAATGGGGTGTTTGAACGCAGATTCGAGTTCGCCGAAATGTGGCCGGCTTTGCCTTTTAAAGCGGCATCTGGTGAAATGGTGACTTTTTATAGTCGGGTCTTTCGTGTGCGTCGCAACGGAATGCATTTTCCGCTTCAAGTAGAGCCGCCGAAGTATTTTGGTGGGTATTATTTCTTTGATGATGAATATGAGTACGCACAATTATTCAGAAGGTATTTTCTTTTGCAAAACTCAAGCTTTAAAAAGTTAAATATGTTAACAAATTGGGGGGGGGTGAAGTGTGGTGTACATGTCAGGAGAGGTGATTTGGCGAAGATGGATGATTGCTTTTATGGCAAGGTGACAAGATTGTATTTCTTGAATGCCTTGGAATATGTCAAACGGCATTATGACGAAGTGAAATTCTTTTTCTTCTCTGATGAGTTGGATTGGGTGGAACAGAATCTGGTGGAAGAGATGGATGGCTATCCTTTTGAATTGATGAGGGGGAATAAGGCATGGGAGGATTTGGCGTTAATGGCGCATTGCGATTGTTTCATATCGAGTCAAGGGAGCGCAGGGAAAGTTGCGGCCTTGATGAATGGAAAAGGTTTATTGATCATTCCTAATGATCCTCATGATTTGAAATGGAAAGAAAGGTACGAAAACACTTTGGTGATTGATAATTGAAAAACATGAACATTTCTATCCTCCTCATCACCTTCAACCGCCCCGAACATACGCGGCGGGTGCTGGAAAATTGATTTAGTGTGTTTGCAAAGGGAAAACCATTGGAGTTGCTTCGGCATAGCGGGAGGGCGATGCTCGGATAAAACATTTTTCAAAAAATCATTTCTACAAAAATCATAGTTGTGAGATTCATTGACAGAGAGAAAGAGATAGGGCGACTACGA
>CALDIA010000114.1 GCA_937901455.1 uncultured Bacteroidales bacterium
GCGGTGTTGAAGAATCGTTCCATAGCCAATCTATTTTGGCTGCAAAGATAAAAAAAATTCCAAACAACGTAGATGATGGCTTTAAAACGTAAACCAACGGCAGCCGACAAAACAAGTTGCCGGCTGCCGTCAATAAGAGGGATAACCGCAAAAAGATAGTTCTTTTGGGGTGTTATCGACCTTTCTTATTGTCCCATCTGCAAGACCTTTGTCGTGCCGCTGTTGTTGTAGTACACATAACCGTGGCCTGGCAACAACTGCGTGAGCGTGCCTTGCCATTCCACGCCATTGAAGATGGCGAAGCCGCCGTCTTGCGAGATAATCTTGTCGCCTGAGGCGGGGCCAAATTCAGTGTTGAACACCTCTCCTACCGCTTTCTCTAAGCCGATATAACCTATCCAGTTGGTGCCTCGGGCTATGTCGACTGTGGCTGACACAATGGGTACACCTGTTAGGCTGAGCGTACAGGATGCATTGGTTTGGATCTTGTACATTTTACCAGGGACAATATCGCCAATGGCTGTCCCATTCTGTGCAAGGACTTGCACGCATACATCACCCAACTCGGTCTGGATGGTTTCGATGCTTGTCTCGATGGAGGGTGACCACCAATTCCAGCCTTGGGCGAGGGTCGACTCCTGCGTCACATAGACGTAGTTGAAATTGGCCATAAAGTCGGCATCTTCCGTTACAACAAAGGAATAGGATTGCTCGTCCGACACTTCCGCCCCATCCTTGGTCCAATTGACAAAGCTATACCCTTCGTTAATTAAGGCTGTCAAGGTGACAGTTGTGCCATACTCATAGGTGCCGGTGCCATTCACTATGCCGCCCTCTGCGGGATTGGTGGTGGCAGTGATGTTGTAGTTGTTCACCGTAAAGTTGGCGACAAAGGTCTCGGACTGGGTGATGGTAAAGCTATACGTCGGTTCTGTCGTTATCACTTGTTCGCCCTGCATCCAGTTGGCGAAGGTATGGCCTTCGTTGGCCGTGGCCTCCAAGGTGACTTGTGTGCCCGGCTCGTAGTTGCCTACGCCACTCACCGTGCCGGCTCCTTGCGGAGTGATGTTGACCTGCACCGCCAGCAGTTGCGTCACCGTCCTGCTGATGCGGTTGCCCAAGGCATCGTAGGCATACTCCACCCGCTGCCCGTTGGGATAATCCACTTTTACGAGACGGTTGAGCTCGTCGTATTCGTAGGTGGTGGTGAGGGATTGTGAAAAAACACTATATATTCCCGATATAACCAAAACAAAGCTTATAATCAGTCTTTTCATACATATTACCTTTTAATTGCATTTATAGAATTGTTTATCTTACGCATCGCATTATCAAGTCTAATCCTTTCTTTTTGGAAATCTTTAATGTCTTTTAATCCAACAACAAGGGATTCCCAGATATTTCCCATTGTAAATAATTCCTTTAGATGCTTTCCTTGTTTTGTTGACATATTTATCATTTTAAGAATTCCACCTTTCCCATATACTTTTGTCAACCATTTTCCATTCTCAAAACCCATTGAACCAGCCCAGCCTTCACCTATAATATTTATGATAGGACCTATTAATTCCTCCCACGCTTTTGCTGAACCCCATGCCTTAAGACACCACAAGAAACTATCCCTATAATTGTCTTCAATCCAAATATCGCAGAAGCCTTGCATAACAGCTGAACCATAATAAACAAACCAATTAGGATTGTCTTTGGCAAGTTGTCTATCCATTACTGCGTCGTAATAGGCGACACAATTCGTCAGGTAAGCCTTTGAATCATCAATAAAATCATCCCATGCATATCCTATCACTTCTACCCAATACCATTTGTTTCCAGAACAATCAATCTTCATAATAGGATTATTACCCGCGTATGCATAAAGATTGGTGTTCCATTCTGGGTCTTCGCTTAAGAATCGTCCAATGGTCGGATCATAATAACGGGCATGCATATAGTAAAGTTCATCACTTTCGTATGTAACTCCATGTTTACCCAAATAACGGAACGGATTGAAGTCGGCTTCTTCCATTTGAATAATATTGCCGAAATCATCATACTGATATTTATGGGTAACGTTGGCATTCTCGGTATCGTCTATCATAGCCACCACACTACCTCTGTAGTCATAGATGAAGTAATGAGTCGTGTTGTCAGGCTTGATGCGTGAAATTAGTCCGTGACCGTAAATATAATAACACTGAACTTCGTTTATACTATTTAACTCAACCAATACGTTTCCTTTTTGCCCGAGCACAAACTTGGTTAGTTCACCATTTCGTGAAGCCGTTCGTCTATTTCCGTTACCATCATATGTAAAACTAAAGATGCCTCCAATAGAACACGAAATAAGGTTATTGACCACGTCGTAATTATAAGTATTGCTGCCTTTGAATGTCATATTACCATTGTAGTCGTATTGGTAACCGTTCACGCCATCGGATAGAAGACGGTTAGCTCCATTGTAGTCGTAATTCACATTAGGCAAATCAACAACGGGCATATCTATGAATTGCTCTAACGACAATGATGAGGTCTGGTTGCCATTGGCATCCAGTTCAAATTGATAGCGGACAATGTCTGTACCTTGACCATTGTTGCGTTTGCTAAACATTCCCGTGATACGACCAGCATTATCATAATCGAATTCATTCAGTACCAGATTGGGATAAAGCGAAGAATGCAGCGTTCCATCAGCACGATAATTGTAGATTGTCGCATTTCCATTCCAATCTGTCACTGAGGTAAGTTGGTTCAATGCATTGTATGCATAAACAACCTCATTGTTCCCTGGATATACCAGCTTAACTATATTATCGTTTTCGTCATATTCATATGCAATTGTTTGTCCATCGTAACTTAGACTTGTCATCCGATTAAAAATGTCATAGTCATACGTAACACTTTTCCCATTACGAGTCACATATTGCAGATTTCCAGAAGGATAATATGAATAAGATGCATAGCCGTCGTTGGTGACTCTACCCTCGCTGTCATATTCGAAGGTTAATTCATCGCCATTAGGCATGATTAACTTGTGTAAAGTACCATCTTCATTATATTCATAAAACCTTGACGAGCTTTGGAAACTCATCGAGAGCAACTGGTCTTTGTCGAAATCAAATGTGAAGAGTGTGGAATCACCAACCGCATTGCGAATAGCTATTAGGTTTCCATTTTTGTCATAAGCATAAACCGTCGAATCGCCTAAAGCATTGGTTTCCTTATGAAGCGCATCATCCAAGTCATAAACATAACTTTTTGTGTATCCCTTGAAATCTGTCGACTGAATCATTCGACTCACTTGATCATAAACCATAGTGGCAGTATGATTCAACGAGGGAAAAGTAATTGAGTTCGTATTACCATTTGAATCATATCCAAAAGTCACTTGATTGCCAACGGCATCTGTGATTGTTCCAGGCTGGCCGAATGCATTGTATGCGAAATTTGTCTCTTGATTCAAGGCATTGGTAACCTTTGTTAGTAAGCCGTTTTCATAATTAAACACGGTTTCATTCCCTTTAGCATCAATTTGACGAATCAGATCATTTTGTTCGTTGTATTCGTATTGGACGGCATCGGTGTGTCCGTTTCCCTCTCTTGTCATCTTGGTAGTATTGCCCACGGAATCATACTCATACCGAATTACCATACCAGTCTTATTGTTTGTGAGGGAGGTCAGCAAGTTGGGGTCTGACGGTATGTCGAAAGTCTTCGTGACATCCGAGGTATTTCCAATATTGAAGTGGGTTTGGTTGCCGTTCTTATCATACTGATAATTGCTGTTAACGGTGTTTCCGCCGTATTGTTCCGTCACCGTCGAAGAATAGAACACATTGGCATTGGCCACGTAATTCGGGTTGTGCTGGATGATGGTCGGGCTGCCGTTGTTGAATTTAGTGCTGGTCAGTTTGCGCTGTTCGTAGGTGTTGGTGATGACGTTGCCTTTGGGCAGCTTGATGGAGTCGAGCAAGTGGTTGTAGTGCGTCAGCGTGTCGTAATAGTAGAAGGTGGAGTCGCCTTTCGCGTTGACGTAGGCTGTCAGGTTATCGTCTTCAACCACAAAACTGACACTACGGCTGAGCGGATCAGTCACTTTCTTCAGGTAGTTGCTGTTGGGATGGTAGGTGAACACCAAGTCGCGGCCAGCATCGTCGCTCACCGTCGAAATTCTTGGAATGCCGTTTTCGCCAATGCCATAGGTCAATGTGGTGCCGTTGCCATGACGGTCTTCCATGCGAGTGAGCATGTAAGGCGAATCATCGGCGGCACCGGCAATCTTCGTGAAGGTACATACGGTTTGGTCTTTCATCTTCACGGTGTATTGGTTGCCATTCACTTTGGTCAAGACGTTATATACTCCCTTTGTGATGGCTTTGGGATGCTCTGGCGCATTCTCATTGTCATAGACATGGATAGTGCCATCGGCCCAGTAAACGAGCAGACACGGTGTCGTCAAAGGATGGCCATAGTCGTCGAGCACCTCGTCCGTATTGATGATATACGAATTGTAGTTGTGCGTCCACCCCTGGCCGAGTGGGTCGGTGGCAAACACCTGCCGTGGCAACTCGGTCAGGAAGGAGTTGTAGGTATGCTCAAACTGCAAGGGGAACCCTCGTGCAGGAATGTTGAAACTCGACTTGGTGGTGTGATTAAAGTTACCCATCTCCTGCCCTAACACCGAAGTGAAGTTGTAAGGCGTGTAGTTGCCAGGGATGAAGAAGTCCGATTGGGTGATGTCCTGCGAGTTGTTGGGTTGAGAGAAGTTGTAAAGATTAATCAACCAATCCAAATAGCCCATGGCGTCACCTCTTGAAATGGCCATGGCTGGATTGAAGTATTTCGTGTTATTGTTGGCATTAATGTCCACCAAAATACCCAGTTTATAGGCTCGGTTGATATAACCACGCGTACTTCTCTCCAATGGCACATCAGCGAAGATAACGGTATCCTGAAGCAGTGGTGGAATATGGAAAGTTTCCAACAAGGCTTTGATGAAATACTCCCTTTGGATATTCCCTTCGGGGTTGAAATTCATCTTGTCGCGGTCGAAAACGGAGATTCCGTCGCGGTATTCGAGATACGACAGTGCCTTGGCATATTTATAGTAATAGGTGTTGGTCTTCTGTAGGTCGAGGAATGGACTCGGGAAGCCATCAGTCACCACGGAGGCATTCGGACTGCCGAATAGGGCAATGAACAACATCTTGGCCAACTGGGAGCGCTTCAGACTGTCGGACGGTCTCACTTGACATTCATAGCCAGTTACAATTCCTCTATAGCATAAGTCCATGATTTCGTCGTACCATAAATAAGCTGAGTTAATATCCGTAAAGGAGCAGTTAGAGAACACATTGATATACCCATTAATATAAGTCGTATTGAACACGTTGCCGTCGATGTCGGCCACCTCACAGAGGTTGGTCTGCCAAGTGTTGGTGGAGTTGCCGCCCGAGCTGTCGAATCTGAAGCTGAGCAACTTGCCCGAGCCAATGTTGATGGCTGAACCCGAAGCATACGTGAGGTAAATCCTTCCCATCGTCGGGTTGATAACGAAGGAAGTAGTCTGTAATGCCGGGTTCAAGTCAAAGTGCTCGAGATAACGCAGATAGTTGGTGTCGTAGTCGATGACCAACGAGAAAGCGCCGATGTTATCGAAATGCTCAACAACGATATCTTGCGACACCTCGCCCGTGCAAGGCCAGGTGGCATCCTCGGCACGCACAACGGGCTGCGCGATGTCGACCGCCATCTTGGCATATTCTGAATAGACGGGTGCGCCGCAACTTCCCGTCACCTTGCAACGGAAATAGTAATTGTTCATGCCCGTGGTCACGTTGTTTACATTGAGCGTGCGGTTGGTCACGTTGGAGTAATGCTCACCATTGACCAAGTCGGACCACGATGCGCCACTATTGGTGCTCACCTGCCATTGGTAGCCGATGCTTTGTCCGCCAGCATTGATGCTGAATGTGGTGCTCTGGCCCGCATAGAGGCATTGGGACTCTGGCTGGGAGGTCACGTAAGGCTCGCTATAGATGGATGCCGAGGCATTGTTGAATGTCATCGTGATGATCGTGCCATCTGGCATGGCGTATTCGCTGTTGTTGGCATCCCATGTCAGGTTACTGCTGCCAGCGACTCCTGTGAATAGTAATTGAAGCAGTGTGCCGCTGCCAATGCTGACACCGCTGGTAGAATACCAAGAAATGAAAACAGTACCGTTGTTGGCGTTTGAAAGCAGTCCGGGAAGGGCGTCATTGACGTCGGTGACATCGACGAAGGTCAAAACGTCAGGATTGTAGTTCAAGGCCAACGAAACGGCTCCCACATTGTTGAAGTTGCTCACGGTCACCGGGCAATTGAACACGGTTCCGGGACAGGCCGAAGCACCGCTGATGGACGTATGAATGATATAATTGACAGTCAAGGTGGCCGCAGCGGAATAGGCACAAGGCTCGCAGGTGCCACAAACCACACAACGGTATTGGTTGCCGCTCATGTCGACGGTGACATTACGAACCGTAAGCGTATTGGATGAAACATTGGCATAATAGGTTCCATTGACGCAGTTGGTCCATGTGTAGCCGTTGTCGGTGCTTACCTGCCATGTGTAACTGATGCCTTGACCGCCGGCGTTGATGGAGAACGTGGTACTATTGCCTTCATAGACGCTGCGGTTCACCGGATTGGAGGTCACCATCGGGGCATAATACACAGTGGCATAGCCAGAGCTATACGAAGCTGAGAGTGGGTTGCCCGTAGGGTCGCTATACTCACATTGGGCCGTATTCCAAACGAAAGGAGCATTGCCAGGAGTAGCCTCAAACAAGAACTCCGCCAAAGTGCCCGTACCGATGTCAAGCGACGACCCCGAACCGGCCCATGTGAAATAGACATTGCCGTTGCTGGCGTTCGCCTGATATTGCGTTGTCTGCATACCCGAATTCACATTCTGGATGCCAAGATAGGTCACATTGGATGCATTATAGCTGAACGACAGGGAAAATGACCCGACATTGTTGCAGTTGGTCACCGTGACGGGAATGGCGAAGACCGTCCCAGGGCATGAGGTGGTATTATTGAAAGCGGTTACAATGGTGGTCTGCGAGACAGACAATGTGGCCGCATTGGAACAGACCTCCGGACTACAAGCGCCGCTCACCACGCATCGAAACTGGTCGCCCGTCATCTGTTGCGTGACGTTGTTGACCGTCAAACGATAGGAAGTGACATTGCTGTATGTCGAAGTGTTGGTGAGGTTGGTCCAATTCGACTGCCCTGCGGGCTTCCGCTGCCATTGGTAGGTAAGCGCCTGCCCCGACGCCCCCACCTGAAAGTTCACGCTGTTGCCTGCGGTGATGGAGACATCGCTGGGATGCGAGGTAATGGCCGGCTGTGCATACACAGTGACAGAGCCATTCTGGTAATTCGATTCGATGATGTTGCCCACTTCGTTGGCATACTCGCAATTTTGCGTGTCCCAAGTCAAACTGCTGTTGCCACTTTCGACACCTTCAAACCTGATGAACAGAAGCGTGTCACCTATAGTAATTGAAGTCGTCGAATACCATGAAATGTATACTTTGCCGTTATTGGCGTTGACCAACACCGAATTAGTAATGTCCGGAATGGCGTCATACCAGTTTGAATAACTGAGTTTCGTGTCATCGTAACTGAAGGCCAAGCTGATGGCCCCAACGTTGCGCATGGTGTCGGACACCGAAATGAGGATGTCGACCTCGGAGCCGGGACATACCGTCCCACTTCCCAATCGCGTGGTCACCGTAGCTCGTGCCATCGTGGGCACGAGCATACAGCAAGCACAAAGGATTCCTAAAAACCACTTTTTCATAGTTCCTGAGCTTTGATTATTCAACAACCATCTTGACGATCTCAACCGTGTTGCCGTGGCTCAGGCGGCAATAATACACGCCAGCGGCCCAGTTGTCGCTGCCGATTTCCACCTGATGCACGCCAGCGGCCTGACGTTCATCCACCACTTGTGTCATCTGTTGGCCCATCGCGTTGAAGACCGTCAGCGTCACTTGACCTTCGGTAGGCAGTTCATAAGCCAAGACAGCCTTGCCTTTCACAGGGTTGGGATAGATCGTGAGCGAGAACACACCATCGGTCATATCATTAAGGCCTAATGTCTCAGTGACCACCATAGGCATGGCAATGACCATGTCATCGATCACTTGTCCGTTGCCGTCAGCCAGCTCGCAGTTGTTGCGCAGGCTGAAGAGGATGGGCTCGTCGATCTGACTCAAGTCGCCCGTAGTCACGTTGATGCTGAGCATCAAATCGCCGTTCTCCAGAATAAGCGGCGTGAGGTCATACCAACTCACACTTAGAACGCCGTCTGCGGCTTGATACATCATATTGGCGTTGTTGCCAGCCATAGTCACGCCATCAACGACGAGTAAGTCTTCAGGATAACTAAAGTGCAACGTAACGGCACCTAAAGCACACGCGTTCTTCACCACCACAGGGATACTGAGTTGCTGATGCGATTCGGCCACCAGGTTGCCTTCGTATTGCAGCGACACGCCATCTCGCCACGAAACGCTGCCGCCATCAATATCGCCAAACCAGAGCACGTTCAAGTCGCTAATCAAGTTTTCACCCGAATAACCAAAACCTTCGGCGGTAAACTGCACATCGCCAGCTGGGAATGTATCGATTAAACCGACACCACGACGCTGGATGAGCAAAGCGTCGGTGCCATTGACCGTGTTGCTCAGATTGACATCGGCGGCACGCAACTGGGCACCCTCCAATAGTTGTGATTGGGTGTAATGAAGCATCACCAGCAGGGCATCGGTGGCATTGATGCCTGCAATGCTGGGTGACTCAAGCTCTATCTTGGTAGCCACGTTGAGATTAAGGTCGCCAAAGCCGAAATTACCATTGTTGCCTGTTGAAACCGAACGAAGCGTGTTGCCTTGGTAATCCTTGATGACTAAGGTTTGGTTCGGCATGGGTTTGCTCGTATTGCCATTATAATACAGATGTCCGCTCCAGCCGAAAGCCTCGGCATTGATGGGTAGATAGGAATTGGGCCTCATGTTGATGCGGCCCTTATTGTTGTCTTCCTTCTTGTCGTAGATCAATTGCTGGTCGATATAAACGCTGTCGATGGAGCCGAAAAAGTTGTAGGGCATGCTGATGTTGGCCGAGCCGTTGTGGTAGACCTCGTAGCCGCCATTGCCGCCGTTGTTGCGGAAGATGTCGCAGCCGTTGGTGTAGTTGCCGCCCACGGTGGGATTGCTGTTGCCTTCAATATAAAGACCATAGGAAGCGTTGTCCTTGATGGTGGTGTTCTTTACGATGGGTGAAGTGTTGTAGAGCCTCAGGCCATAATTGCCGTTGTTGAGCATCTTGCAGCTTTGCAGCGTGGGCGAACCGCTGCTGTAGAGGTACACGCCATCGCCTATGGCATCGCGGAACGTGCAGTGCTCGATTAGTGCAGGCTGGCCGGTGCTACTCATGTGCAAATTATATTCGTTACCCTTCTCAATAATGCAATATTGCAGCACGGATTCCATGCCTGTGATGTTGTCGCTTCTATCATCAAAGATTAAACCGTTCCAACCGCCTACTTCGCCATTCATTGATGTAAAGGTGATAGGAGCATTTGTGTTTCCTATGGCATTCAACTCGCCGTAGTAACTATGATAATAATTAATATAGGAAGATATTTGCATGTTCGTACCTTCTGAAAACAACATATTTGTTCCCGAGGACAGCGTAAGTCGACAAACGTCATCATAGCGTCCAACTATTACATTCCCCAAGATATAATAATCATGTGCATTCCAATTGCGGCTTTCGCTCATGTGTCCTCCGGCAATGGCAACACCATCCACCGCATTGCCGCTAAAGGTGGCATCCAACACGCTTACATAGTGGATATTGTTGTAGTACATGGCGTAGTTGCCATTGTTGGAGATTTCAACGTCGTACAATTCAAGCAAGCTGTTGTCGCTCTTAACGCCATAATTCGCATTGCCCGTCACTTGGCAATCCTGCATCACAATGGTACTACTATTGTTGCAATACACACCTTCACTTCCGTTGTCCAAGAATTGGCAATCCTGAATGCTTGGTGCACTACCATAGAAATAGGCACCATAGCCCACGGCGTTCCTGAAAATGCAGTTTTCAATCGTGCTGGGCTGGCCTGTAGAGCTTTGGTGCATATTGTATTCGTTGCCTTTTTCGATGATGCAGTATTTCAGTACAGATTCTTGGCCAGAAAGGTTGTCGCTATAATCATGGAAATACAGGCCGTTCCATCCTCCTTCCTCTCCGTTCATTGCGGTGAACGTAATGGGAGCATCTGCTGTGCCAACGGCATACAACTCACCATAATATCTATAATTATTACCATAGTGTGAAACCTGCATATTCGCTCCAGACGCAAACTTTAATGTGGTCCCCGGCGATAGGGTCAAACGGCATTGTGGCCCAGAATAATAGTAGCCACCCGTCCAAACGCCTATAGAACCTTCGATAAAATAGCTACTCGTTGCCCACGTTCTGTTTTCTGAAACCGTTCCTCCTGGCAAACCAAAATTACAATTATTGTTTTGGAAAACAACGTTGTCATTGTTGTTCACATTCATATTGGGCGTAGCATAACGGATGCCCACACGTGAGTCTTTCAGGGTGCAGCTATAGTAGGTAGCTTCGTAGCCTGTGTTGTTGTAATAGATGGCGTATTGCGAACAGTTCTCGAAGGTATCCGAAATCAAGGTGGGTTGCGAGGTTTGGCTCCAGAGGCCGATGGGGGCATCTTTCACCGTGCTTTCCTCAAGATTGATGCTGGCATTGTCGAGCTGGATGTTTTGGTTAACGGCATCCTGCAAGGTGCAATTGATAATGCCCGGCTGGTTGGTGCTGTAGCAATACACGTTGGTGTTGGCTTTCTCAATAATGCAATAGCGTAACGAGGACGAGCTGTTGTAGTCGGAGCCGTCGCGAAACTGCAGTCCGTTCCAGCCACCCACTTCGCCATTGTAGGAAGTGAAGGTGATGTGAGCCGCAGCCGTGCCCACGGCATACAACATACCGCCTTCACTACCATATCTGCCAATGTAAAGGGCACTGTTCTCTTTCACTTTAATGGTATTGCCTGCGCCAATGGTAAGTTTGGGCGTGCCGCCACGAACCTCAACGTTGCCGAACAAGACATAGCCGTTGGCATAATAATTCCACGTCTGGTCCGAACCAATTTGGCCACCTGCCACGGCAATGTCAGTGTCGTTGTCACCAAATGCAACATTGTCAGGCTCGAAAATGAACGAGCGGTCGGGCGAGCAGGAATAGATGCCATATAGGTTGCCCGAGAGGGTCACAGCTTGGAAGGCCGTATTGAAGTTGGTGGTGGCATAATAGATGCCGGCATAGCCATTGTTGGTGATGGAGCACCCGTTGCAGGTAGGCACCGAGTTGTTGATATAGATGCCGCTTTCGGCATTGTCGTCCACTTCGATGTTCATGAAGGTGGGGTTGGCATTTTGCAGCCTTATGCCATGGCCGTCGGCATGGTTGAACGAGCAGTTGGAGATGGCCGGGGTGTTGGTGTAATAAAGGTAGAGGTTGGCGTTGAATTCATCGCCTTGACCGCCATATTCGATGTTGGTATAGCTCATCACCGAGGCCACACTGCTGTCGCTGGCGTCTTGGAAATGCACGCCTTTCCAATAGTTGCCTTCGCCACCGTTGGAGGTCAACAGGATGGGGCTGGCTTGGGTGCCGTTGAAGAAGACGGAGGCCTGACCGATAATCAGTCCTGTGTTGGGCATGAATTGGATGACGACACCCGCCTCGATTTGGTGCACACCCGAGGTGAAGCTGATGTCGTCGGTAACGAGATAAGGGCTACCCGCCAACGAGATGGAGAAGCTGTCGTTGAGGTTGCCGGCCAGTTGGGTGAAGCCCGTCAGGGTGAGGGTCACATCGGCAAGAGTGATGTTGTCAGCGGCATTGGCCGTGAAGCGAAACATATATTGGATGTAGCTGTAGCTCTGATTAATAATGACAGGGAGGATAGAGCCAGCCGAAATCCAACTGCTAAACTCCTTGTCGGGACCCGCCATGCGATAGAGGATTTCATAGGAAGAAGTGGAGGTCACATAAGTGAGGCCGTAGCTCAGCTGTTGCATGTTTTTAGGCGTACCCACATCGAACGGCGAGCTGACGAAAGCCGACTTGGCAACCAGGTCGGTACCCGTGTTGACGGGCATATAGCGCACCGAATTGTTCAACGCCTCCGAAATGGATTGGCCACCGCTATAGAAGATCTTATTGCTGAAAGCAAAAGCGGTTCCTTGGGTGTAGCGTTCGGGCAGCATAATCTCGGCTTGGGTCCAGACATAATCGGTCGAAGCGAAGTCAGTGACATAGCATTTGTTGCTCGGCAGCGAACCGTTATGTCCGCCAATAAGGACGAGCACGCCATTGGTGCACACGGCACTATGGTCAAACAGCGGGTCTTGAAGTGCGGTCTGCATTTGCCAATTTGACAGCGTACCGTTCAAGTTGACAGAGGCCTCGTAAACGGTGCTTTGCGCCGTATGCGTAGCATCATAACCACCCGTGACGATGATCTTCGAGTCGTAAGTGGCAACCGCATGGCCATTACGGGCCGCAGGCAGGCTGTTCATCTCAGCGATGGAGCCTATCTCGCCCCACGCATCGATTTTCAGACAATACACTTTGTTGGAGACGCTGTTTTCATCATCGGTGGTCGCGCCACCTATTAAATAGATGTTGCCCATCGTCATGATGGCGCGTCCGCCCCAACAGGGTTGTGGAAGCGTAATGTCCATTGTTTCCCATTCGGTGATGGCGCCGGTTGAGCTGAGTTCGGCAGCGTAGATTTTGTCGCTGACCTCATCACTGTTGCGACCGCCAATGACATAAAGGTGCGTTTGTGTAGCGACTACGGCCATATCCTTCAATGCAACAGGAAGGGCATTAAGCGTCGTCCAACCCGAAATGCCTGTTGACTCTTGGGTGGCACGATAGACAGTGCTCACTTCATTGGAGCCATTATAACCTCCAATCAGATAGACATAGTTATGCCATGTAACCACTTGATGGTTTTTCAGGGTTTGCGGCAAGTTGGTCGTTGCATTCCAATCGCTCAGCGACTGCATCTTGCTCTGCAAAGAAACGCAGTCATCGGCAATGTTAACATTCAATCCAGTGCCTTGCATGAAGTCACTTGTTGTCGTTTGGGTGAAATTCACCTGAGCCATAGCCATATTAATGCCCAAAAGCATCATCAATGGCAACATTCTTAATGTATTCATTCTCATATTCTTAATGTATTTGATTTGTTTTCAGTCAAAGTGGAAACACTATTTTGATTCGGATTACTTTGCATAAACTAGGCTACAAATTTAGGGTTATTCCCTATTGCCCAATTCAACGGGGGACATACTTGTTTTACCAATTATGCGTAAAATTTTTACAAAAAATCTACTACTTTTTGTTAGTCATTTCGGCATGCAGATAATCCGAGCAATCCTCAAAGAAATCGTGGCCCAGCGCCTTGCTGATTTTGA
>CALDIA010000115.1 GCA_937901455.1 uncultured Bacteroidales bacterium
GTGGAGTCGCAGCCGCTGATGCTTGTCAGGGTGGCGCTCTGTGTGCCGGCGGCGGAGAAGGTGACGCCGTTCCAGGCGTAGGGCAGCTCGCCCTCGCAGACGGTAGCGTTTATAAACGTGCTGTCAGCACATAGGGCAACAAGAAGACTGTCAGAGGCAAGCGTTTCACAACCATTTTCCCAATAGCTGACCACATCGTAATGATAAAGGCCACCTCCTGTCACAGTATCGATATATTGCAACGAAGTGCAATTTCCAACAATACAACCATTTCTTTGGATAGTATAATGTTCTATGGTGGTGGGCGCATCTTGTATAAAGGCCTTCATGGTGTTATGGTACACTGGAGTCGAGTTTCCTGACCAGAATACCGGATTACCGAAAGCCCTCCAAATAGTATTGGAGGTGGCTGAAGTGTGATATCCTATTATGTCGTTTTCGCCAGGCCGTTGGTTGTTTCTCACTATAGGAAGAGCATATGAACTGTTGGAGCAATCGTATATAACCCCAATCCACATCTCTTGCATGGCATCAATGGAGATGGGATTGTCCAAGGTAATGGTGTTCCAACTACCATTCAGCGTTAAACTATCGATATCAACAGGCTGGTCCACTATCATTGTGCCTGGATTCAGTTCGTTTTCAATATAGCTGCCGCCTACATATACTCTCAAAGTACAATTTGCCAATCCGGGCTTGGCGATAAACGATATGGCGGACAATTGTTTGTTGTGGTATGGAAGCAGATCTTCGGTGGTGTATCTATGCACGGCTTCAAAAGAAATGTTTCCAAGTGATACATACAAGTTGTTTTCAAGATTGGATGAATCTTTGGAGACGGTATAATGATCGGGTTGGAAGGTGGCTTCGTTCCAGAGCAGTACGACCGAATGATCGTTCTGTGAGAGTGATAGGGTGGGGGCGTCTGGACATTTCTGTGCGTAAGTGGCTCCAAAGAGCATGACCGTGTCGCGCAAGTTGCTGTTGTACACAACGGCATACCCATTTTCCGATGTACAGTCGTCAGAGGGCCATGGTGTGTATCTGACAAAAAAGGAAGTTGCATCTGGGGCCACCACAATGTGGGAAGACATATTTGTGGAGTCGGCTCCTACCACAAAATTTCCATAGGTGACAATATGCAACGAGTCGTTGTTGACAATGGTGTGCATGGCCACAGTCTGGTCATGACTGGTGGTGCCGTTTGGTATGATGAATTTCAAGGACTTGTCAGATAGGAAAAGCATGGGGGTGTCGGCCTGGATGCCTGCCAAGATGGCGTGGTTAGAGGTGAAAACGTACACATAGGGGTTGAGGTTGTTGATGTTGAAGAAGCCGTCATATTGTCCACTCCATCCCCAGTTCATGTGGAAGAGGTTATCGCTGTCGTAGCCGTCGCAGATGAAGGCATGTCCTCCCAGACTGGTGGTATTGCCACGGTAGATGACAGGGTGGTACAGGTCGAGTTCTGACTTTATGAGAGCTATCCAATCGGCATCGGAGTAGTTGTTGCGGTTATGAAACTGTCCGGAGGAATAGCCAAAGTAGTTTTGCATGGCTGCGTTCACATCTTCCAGTGCCGCGCCACTGCCGTTTGGGCCAAACTGCATCGACACGCTCACTGCACAGTGGTACATGAGCTTGGCGACCTCCGAAATTTCTTGCGTGGAAGAGGCAGATGTCAACTTTACAGGCATCTTGGTATAATCGTAAGTAGCATTGCCGTAGTTGACCGAGAGGGTGCCGAAGTTGGACAGTGTGTAAGTTTTGGTGCCTGTACCCCTTTCTGGGAATTGCCAGTAACGGATGAGTTGTGCCATACAGGTGGCAATGCATCCCGCGTACACATGGCCGTCTGGGCCATTGCTGTGGGCAGGGCATTGCTGGTTGTAGTAATTGTCTTGGTTCCAGGTGGTGCTTAAAAGTGGCCCGACTATGGCATCTCTGTGTGGTGTGGGCGCCTCTTCATACAGCGACCGCCACAAGGATTGGTTTATAGGGGATGCCGGTGCTCTGGCGCTTATGACCCCGTATATCTGTTGTTGCTGCTCATCCAACCATTCCACTAAAGCATCCGGCATGGCTGATGTGTCGAAGGTGCTCGTGGTGGAGTATCCCAATACGGGCTTGATGCGATCATCAGCCGACAGGATTACAAAGCCATTGTCCACATTGAAGATATAGAGGCAGGAAACGTCTTTTGTTAACTGCGAGGTTGCAGCTTTGCCGGAAAACACCAACTGAGGCTCAGTCGCTGTTCGGGTATTATGCTTGCTGGCCATGAAGTGGGCAGCCACCTTTTTGGCGAAGACAGTATCCACAGGTGCAGCCTTTGTGAAGACAGGTGCAAATGTGATGAATAAGAAGAGCAACGCCGTTTCCAGAAGATGTCTGCTCATTGGTGTAAAATTAATGCTCTTTGTTTTTTTCGCGACTGGCTACCAGGGCGGCTAACCGTAATACAACCAAGCATAAGAAGATAGCGAAGAGATCGAGCATGGTGCGGGCTATGTAGTCGCCATGTTTGGAGTAGAAAGTTATGTGGCTCTGGGCATATACCGTATAGGGTACTGCCGTGCGCACCCCGTAGTCGGTCATGACCAACGCATTGCCAAGGGGGTCGATGATGGCAGAGTTGCCGCCATTGGCCGCCCGCACCACATAGCGACGGTTCTCTACAGCCCGAAGGCGCGACATTTCATAGTGCTGGAAATGCCCTGGCGTGTCCCCCCACCACGAGTCGTTCGTGATGACTGTGAGTAGCCCGGCACCCTTCTTGGCAAAATTACGCACCAAATCGCCATAGATGGACTCGTAGCAGATAGCAGTACCCACCTTCAGAGGCTTTCCGTTAACATCTAATGTGAAGACCTTCTGCGTGGAATCTTTTCCCAATGTGCCGTTCGAACCGCCTAAGTCGATCATTAACTCCTCTAAGAAACCAAAAACCTGAGGGTAGGGGAAAGCCTCTGTGCCAGGCACCAACTTGCATTTGTGGTAATGGCCATTGTAACCATTGGCGTTGAAACACATTGCCGTATTGTAATGCTCCCCGTATAGATGCTCACTTACCTTCTTGGCCGTTCCCGTAGGATGGTCGAAAAGGTCGTAGGTGGATAACCCCGCAATGAAGTTCAAGTGCGGGTAAATGTTGGTCAGGCTGTCTATCCATTGGTAGAATCCGTAGGCAGAGGGGGAGTTGGGCGGGTTGTTGTGAACCAAGTATTGTAGCATCACCGTGTGCGGAATCACCGACTCGGGCATCAGTACCAGATTGGTGCTCTGTGTCAACAAGGGGGCTATGATGGAGTCAGTGCGCATGGCATGTTCCAGGTTCGACATGTAGAACTCCTCGTCGTAAGTGTCGGTGTGGGGCTGTACAACTACTACCTCAACGGGCGTACTCTTGTCAATACGCTTGGCGTAGGTTTTATATTGGATGCCAGAGATGACAATGGGAATCAGCAAGCACAAGAAGACACTTCCCGCCAGTGCCCAACTCTTCTTCCGGTCTTTGCGGAATGCTTTTATTAGATAGTAGAACAGGAAATTGACAATGATAATCCATAATGAGCCGCCTAACGCTCCTGTTACGCAGTACCATTGCACAATTTCCGGACAAACAGCGAAGATGTTGCCCAAGGTGAGCCATGGCCACGTAAGCTCCCAACTGAGATGGAGGTGCTCAAAGGTGATCCAAAAAGCGGCAAACATGATGGGATGCGCCCATGTGGAAGGGATCCATTTGCGACACGCGTGCCACAAAGCAAAGGTCATCGACATGAGCAGCGCATTCACCAATACAGCAAAAAGGCAACCCGGCACAGAGATGTTGGCAATCCAATAAGTGGTGATGGCATTCCATAACACCATGCCTGGATAGGCCGCCACCAACCCACGCCAAAAGTTTAGCTTCTTGCCTTTCTGCAGTAGCCTGTCACTGATAAAGATGAAGGGAATAAGCCCGAAAAACACCAGAAATGGCAGTCCGTACGGATACCACGCCGTGCCCAGAAGTAGTCCACCCAGGAGACTATATAATAATATATGGTACCACTTCATAAATATGCTTTCTTAGATATAAGACATTGTTATTGTTTCTTGAATTTGTCGATTCCCTCGCGCAGAAACTTGATGTATTTGTCCTTGTCGCGTTCATAATAAGTAGGACCGGAGAGAATTTTGCCGTCAGGGTCCACTATAAAGTAGCAGGGCTGGGAATTCTCATGATAGATGGTCTGCTCAATATGGCGGTTCTTGGCACCTAACATGGTGATGGGGTCACCATCGGCATCCTTCAACTTGCCCTGCTCCTCATCGGGAAGCTTGATAATCTTGTCATCAGCATACATGGTGCACACTACGACCTCTTCAGTGAAGATACGGCGCACCTCAGGGTCAATCCAGACGGCGTTTTCCACGTTGCGACAGTTGGTGCAGCCATGACCGGTGAAGTCGAGGAAGACAGGCTTGCCCTCCTTCTTGGCCACGCGCAGGGCCTGGTCATAGTCGAAATACCCCTTGATGCCGAAGGGAATGTGCAGTTTGTCGGCGTACATGGGCTCCTCGTCCAGTTGGAAGCTGGCGTTGCCCGCCTCGTTGCGCACGATGGTGGATATGTCGAAGTCTTGCGTCGTCATCGGCGGCAGCCAGCCTGAAATGGCCTTCAACGGGGCACCAAACATGCCTGGAATCATATAGACCACAAAGGCGAAGACGAAAATGGAAAGCGTGAATCTGAACCAACTCTTCTGCACGGGATAGTCGTCGTCGAGCGGGAAACGGATTTTTCCCAGCAGGTAGAGACCTAACAGGGAGAAGATGACAATCCAGAAGGCCAAATAGACTTCACGGTCAAGGATGCCCCAGTGATAGGTCTGGTCAGGTACATTGATGAATTTGAGGGCGAAGGCCAACTCCACGAATGCGAGGATGACTTTTAGCGTATTCATCCAGCTGCCCGACTTAGGCAATTTTTTCAGCAGATTAGGGAAGAGGGCAAAGAGCGTGAACGGCACGGCAATGCCCAAGGAGAATCCTAACATGCCAACGATGGGCTTCACGAAGGAGCCGCCCGCGGCATTCAACGCCACGGCACCGGCAATGGGCAGGGTGCAGGAGAAGGAGACCAACACCAAGGTCAAGGCCATGAAGAAGATGCCCGCAATGCCGCCCTGGCGCTGCCGCTTAGCCGAGCCGTTGACCCACGAACTCGGCAACGTGATTTCAAAGTAGCCCAGCAGCGAGAAGGCAAAGATGAGGAAAATCACGGCAAAGAGCAGATTGGGAATCCAATGCGTGCTCATGATGTTGCCGAGGTCCGCCCCGAAAATGGCCGACAATACCAAGCCGATGGTCAGAAATATCAAGACGATGAACAGACCGTACAGCAGTGCGTCGCGCTTGCCTTTGTGCCCCTCTTTGGAGAAAAAGGAGACTGTCATGGGAATCATCGGGAAGACACACGGCATCAGCAGACCGACCAAGCCGCCGCCAATGGCTAATAGGAAGTAGCGCCATAACGACTCCTCCTGCTCGGTCGCGGCAAGTTCCTGATTTTCGGAGGCTGGCGCGATAGTAGCTGTGTCCGCATGAACGAGGTCTTCCATAGGCTCCGTGGCCTCCACAACAGCTGCCACGGCAGGATGGTAGTCTTTCAGCGCAAAAGAGAACTTCTCATCCACAGGGGTGCAACGACCCTCTTTGCAGGCCTGCCCATCCAATTTTCCCTTGATGGTGAATGGCTCGCCATCCTTCACCTTCACACGCTGTCTGAAGGTGACCTGCTTGGTGTAAAAGTTGGAGTGCGCATCCAATAGGTCGTCATAGTCGCTTTGTGGATTGGGCTCGATGACCTTGCCAATTAGCTCGTATTGCGGCGATGAAGTGAAGCTGAATGTCAAAGGCATCTCAATTTGTCCCTCCCCTTTCTTCTGGGCATACAAGTGCCACTCTGGCTGAATTGTCGCCTTGAACTGCAGCTCCGCAACCGAATCGTTGATTTTGGTGGAGGTGTAACTCCATTTTACGGGCGACTCCTGCGCATGGGTCGAAAGCACACTAATACAAATGGTCACAAGGGCGATAATCAGTCTTTTCATCATCTTTGAATTCGTTAAAAATTAAAACGCAAAAGTACATATTTTTTGAAATTAAGTGGAATGATAAAAATCGATACCGAAATTTAATGTATTTTTGCAGCCAAATTTTAATGTTAGAAAATGAATAGTAAAGTTCCCCTCACTTTCGTGAATGCCAATATGAAGTTGGCCGCCGTGATTGCCCAATATAATGCCATCATCACCCTCTTTCCCCGATTTGGCATTGCACTGGGTTTTGGCGACAAAACCATCCGGGAGATATGCACCGAAAACCATATTCCACTTCCCCTATTTCTCATCGTTTGCAATGTGTATTGTCAAAAAGACTATACCCCCGATGTGGAGACCCTCATCGCTTGCCCTGTGCAAGATATTATCGCTTATTTGAAAGCATCGCATGAGGAATATCTGAATTACAACTTTCCGCATATCGAATCCCACATGAACCAAATCGTGCAAGATTGGGATCCAAAGTACAAGTCGCTGATTATTAAATTTTATACGCAATATAAAGAGGAGGTCGCGCAACACTTTAAGTTCGAAGAGGAGGAAGTGTTCCCCTATATCAGTCGTCTCGCCAGCAGCCAGCCCTTCAAAGCCAAGTCTAAGTTTTCGCACTTCGACAAGCAACATGGCGATATCGAAGACAAACTGCAGGATTTTATCAACCTGCTGATGAAATATATTCCTGCCAATACCCGCCAACGGGACATGATCGATATGCTGGTGGATATCTTTATGCTGGCCGAGGATATAGAAAACCATACGATTATTGAAGATAAAATGCTGATACCTTATATAAAATATTTAGAGAACCATGTCCAATAACTGTAAGATAGTGGTCGCCGATCCGTCCCCTATCACACTGATCGGTCTTTCCTATATGATTAAGGAACTGCCTGATTTTGAGGTGGTACTGAAATCTACCGACATGCACACCGTGATGACGCGCATCCATCTGAGCAATCCCGATATTCTCATCGTTAACCCGCAGATGATAGATTACAGCAAGCGGATGATGCTTCGCGACTATTTTAGAGACCTTCCCAAGATGAAGATCATAGCACTCATGTCGATATACTACGAAAATCCATTGCTTAAGCAATACGATGGCGTGATTGAGATCAACGATAACCTGCAGCGCATCAAATCCACGCTGCAGCACGTCATGCACACCGTACGCAACCAAACCGACGAAGCCGATTCCCCGATGCTGTCCGAACGGGAAAAAGAAGTATTGGTTTGTCTTTCAAAAGGATTGAAAAATAACGATATAGCTGAAGCTCTGAACATCAGCGTCCACACCGTTATCACCCACCGTAAGAACATCATCCGCAAAACCGGAATCAAATCGGTGGCCGCCCTCACCGTCTATGCAATCCTCAATAATCTCATTGAAGAAAAAGACATCCTCTAAGCCTGTTTTTAGTGGCATTAAAAAACTATCTAAAAATAAGTGTTTGTTGAAATCATAAAAATTATATATTTGCAACCTTAAAAATTTTAGGTTTGAATTTATATAAATATTTAGAAATCAAATAAGTAGAAAGATGAAAAACAACAAAGGACTGATTTTATTCTTTACAATTCTGCTTGCGTTGGTGTGTTTGTATTGTCTTTCTTTTTCTTTTGCCACATGGCGTGTAGAGAAAAAGGCCGAACAATATGCCAATGATCCCCAAGCGATTGAACAGGTAAAAACATTGGCAAACGGAGATTTGATGCTCGAGAAGCATCTGACCGACTCTATCATTGACGCCCGTACCCGTGAGTACCTCACCGAGCGCAATGATCAGAAGGTGTATTTGGGAAACACTTACAAACAATGTAAGTACAAAGAGCTAAACTTGGGTTTGGACTTGAAGGGCGGTATGAACGTCACGCTGGAAATTTCCATTCCCGATGTGTTGCAGAGCTTGGCTACCAACAAGGAAGACCAATTGTTCTCCACCACATTTGAAAAATCCATTGCCGACTTTGAGAAGAACAGTGATGCTGACTTCATAGATCTTTTCGTGAACAACTTCAATGCGCAGAAAAAGGCTTTGAACATGAACAATGCCAATTTGCGTACCTATTTCGGAGAGCGTTCCGGTATCAAGAATGCCACCGACCAGCAGATCATCAGCTGGCTGAAGACCGAGTCCAGCGAGATTGTGGACCGTACGTTCAAGATCCTGCGTACCCGTATTGACCGTTTTGGTGTGGCTCAGCCCAACTTGCAGAGATTGCAGGGTGGCCGTATTCTTGTGGAACTTCCCGGTGTGAAGGAACCCGAGCGTGTGACCGACCTGTTGAAGACCACAGCCAAGCTGGAATTCTGGCAGGTGTACAATGAGGTCGTGGGCGGACGCTCTATCCAACAGCGCTTTGCTATTGCCGACAACCAGTTGGCCCAGCAGCTGAAAAATAAGAAAGAGGAAGCCCCCGCCGATACACTTGCTGCTGTTGACAGCACTTTGGCCGCTCTCGACGCCGCTGCTGACGTGGAAGATGAAGAGGATGAAGATGAGGATTTGGACGGCACTCAAGGCGCTATCCTCAGCAAGGCTGTCGCTATGGACGGGTTTGTGATTGGCTATTTCAAAGAGTCTGACATGCCCGCCATCAACCAACTGCTCCCCGAATTGCAGAAGATTTTGGGCGACAACAATGTGGTTTTCTATTGGGGCTCTCCTGAAAAAAATCACGACAATGCCTATCCGCTCTATCCTTTGAAGAAGAAAAACGACCGCATAGGACCGTTGTTGAGTTCCGAGACCATCGGCGGTGCACGCGTGGTCCGCAACGCCCGTCAAGATGTGGACCAGAACAACCGCATCGTGGTGAACATGTCAATGGAAGACCAAGCCGCCGACGAGTGGCGCAAAATCACCAAAGAGGCTGCTGAAAGCGCCAGCTCCAAGGGCGTGACCTGCATCGCCATTGTGTTGGATGAGTTCGTATATTCCGCCCCCTCCGTTAGAGGTGAAATCCCTAACGGTAACTCCGAAATTTCCGGTAGCTTCACTATCGAAGAGGCTAAGGACCTTGCCACCGTGTTGAACTCCGGTAACCTGGAGGCTCGTGTCAACATCGTCCAATCCGAAATCGTTGGACCTACCCTTGGTAAGGAGTCTATCCGCTCTGGTATGTTCTCCTTCCTCGGTGCCTTCCTGCTCGTGGTCATCTATATGTTCCTGTACTATAGCCGTGCCGGTCTTGTGGCTGACATTGCCCTGTTCGCTAACGTCTTCTTTATCTTCGGTGTGTTGGCCTCCATGGGCGCTGTGCTGACCTTGCCCGGTATCGCCGGTATCGTCCTCACCCTCGGTATGGCCGTCGATGCCAACGTGATTATCTATGAGCGTGTGCGCGAAGAGGTGCGCGCCGGCAAGGGTATCCGCGTGGCTATCGATGAAGGTTTCAAAAACTCCTACTCCGCCATCATCGACGGTAACGTGACGACCTTGATTACCGCTATCGTTCTCTACATCTTCGGAAGCGGTCCTATCCAAGGCTTCGCCACCACCCTGATTATTGGTATCCTCTCCTCCCTCTTCACCGCAATCCTCATGTCTCGTATGATCATCGAGAACCGCCTGAAGAAAGGCAAAACTATCGAGGTCGGCAACAGAGTCACCCTCAATGCCTTCACCAATACCCATATCGACTTCCTCTCAAAGAGAAAATATTTCTATATCCTTTCCGGAACCCTGTTCATCATTTCCATCATCTCCTTCTGCACCCTGAAACTGCAACCCGGTATCGACTTTACCGGCGGCCGTTGCTATGTGGTGCGCTTCGACAAGGACGTGACGACCAAAGAGGTGCGTGCTGCCGTAGCCCAAGAGTTCGGTGGTAACCCCGAAGTGAAAACCTTTGGTAGCAACGACCAAGTGCGTATCGTGACCAACTTCAAAATCGAAAGCAATAACACTGAGGATGACAAACTCTGCGAAAAGAAACTCTATAATGCCTTGAAAGGCTTCTACGCAAAACAAGACCTCACTGAGAGCGATTTCAGAAATTTGACCCTCGACCAGCGCGGTATCCAGTCTTCCCAAAAGATTCAACCAACCATCGCGCGTGAATTGCTGGCCAAGTCTGTCTGGGCTGTGCTTGCTTCCCTCGTGCTGATCTTCATCTATATCGCTATCCGATTCAAAAACTGGCAGTTCGGTCTCGCAGGCATATTCGCCCTGTTCCATGATACTTTCCTGACTATCGGTATGTTCTCCCTCTTCTATAAGATTATGCCATTCTCCATGGAAATTGACCAGAACTTCATTGCTGCTATCCTGACGGTGATCGGTTACTCCATTAACAACAACGTGGTGATCTTTGACCGCGTCCGTGAGAACTTGGCCCTCTATCCGAAACGTGAGAACTACGACAACTTCAATGCAGCCATAAACCAAACCCTCGGCCGTAACATCAACACCGCCGGCACCACTTTGGTGACCCTCTTGGTGATCTTCATCTTCGGTGGCGAGGTGATTCGTGGCTTTATCTTCGCAATGTTCGTCGGTATCCTCTTCGGTACCTACTCCGGTATCCTCATCTCCAGCCCGTTCGCCTATGACCTTATCCGTCTCGGCGGTGGCAAGGTGCGTACCGTGAAAACGAACAAATAGGATATACACTACTATAAACTTATACTGTAAAAAAAATATTCGGAAAGTGTCTCTTCTTTCCGAATATTTTTTATTTTAGCGGGCTTTTATTTATATGGATAAATCTATTTAAATATGAAACTGTATAGATTAATTCTTCTTGTTGTATGTGTTTTATTAGCAGGGAGTTACAAAGTAAATGCTCAAATTCTTAGACAAGCTGACAACTTATTTCGCGATTGTCAGTATGAGAACGCTTTGGACGAATATAAGAAGGGAATAAAAAAGCTCTCTTCCAACAGAGTGGAGATTCAGCGCGCCACCTTCCAGATTGCCGAGTGCTACCGCATTATGGGCGACCTGAAAAAGGCTGAGCAGCAATACATCCGCCTGGAGAAGAAGAACTATCAGAAGGATAACCCCATGATTCTCTTCCATCTTGCCAGCATTTACAATACCAGAGGTGACTATGACCTGGCCTTGAAGTATTATAACAGTTATAAGAAACGGGCTCCCGAAGACTCTCGTGTGGACGAACGTATTCAAGGCTGCCAGAATGCCAAGATGTGGGTCGAGAACCCCACCCGCTATGAAGTGGAGAACTTGAAGAAGTTCAACACACGCGACGATGAATGGGCTCCCCGCTGGGGTAACGATGAGAAGCGCAACTGCATCATCTTCTCCTCCAACCGCGAAGGTTCTGTTGGCAAAGGATCCGACCAATGGACGGGCGTCTCCTTCTCCGATATCTACATCTCCAACAAGCCGAAAAGCAAAAACACCGACTGGCCCGGTGAGTGGTCCCCCGTTACGACCATCGATGAGGGAGGTACACTCAACACTGGCGTGAATGAAGGCGAGGCTTGCTCAAACCGTAAAGGAACAGTCTATTATTTCACCAAATGTCCTCAAGACAAGAAAAAAGTACAAGGCTGTTATATCTATAAGTCCATGAAGAAAGGCAAAGCATGGGGCGAGGCTGAAATCGTTGAATTGGGCGACTCCGCCTACAACTACGTACACCCTTTCATCAGCGGCGATGAATTGACCATCTATTTTGCATCCAACAAGCCAGGCGGCTACGGTGGCTACGACATATACAAAGCCACGCGCACCAAGAAATCAGCCAAATTCTCTGATATCACCAACCTCGGCCCTAATGTCAATACGGCTGGCCAAGAGGTCTTCCCGTGCCTTCGTAACGACCAAGAGTTCTATTTCTCCTCCGACGGATGGCCAGGCATGGGTGGTCTCGACATCTTTGTCTCCTATATCAAGGATGGTGAATACCAACAAGCCGAAAACTTGATGTCTCCCATTAACTCTAATGGTGATGATATCGGCATCATCTTCGACGAGAACGAAGCCATTGACCCGCAATCCAAGTCCCCCTATTTAGCCAAAGGCTATTTCTCCTCTAACCGTGATGGCGGACGAGGCGGCGATGATATCTACTACTTCCTGCTCAGACCCCTCGTATATACACTCTCCGGCTACGTGCGCGACAAGAACAATGGTCAGTACATGGATGGCGTGGAGGTGGAAATCCAAGGTACCGACGGTACCCTCTACAAGACCACTACCGATGTGAAGGGCTACTATCATTTCGATAAGACCAAAGTGCTGGGCAATACAACGTATGATATCAAGGTGGTGAAAAAAGGATACTGGGAACAAGGCAACACCGCCAAACAGACCACCATCGGCCTGACGGAAAACACCGACCTCAAACAAGATTTCTCCTTAGAACCCATTCCAAAGGAGCCTATCACCCTGCCTGAAATTCTCTACGACTTGTCCAGGTGGGATCTGAAACCCCAATACAAAGACTCCTTGATGTATCTCTATAACATCATGATCAAGAACCCGACCATTGTCATCGAGTTGCGTTCCCACACCGATGCCCGTGACACGGAGGAGAAAAATGATGTGCTCTCCCAGAACCGTGCCCAATCTTGTGTGGACTTCCTCGTCAATGAGAAAGGTATTGCCGCCGACCGTATCGTGGCTAAGGGTTATGGCGAGCGCGTGCCCCGCCGTTTGGAGAAAGACATGTACTCTACCTATAATGGCAAGAAGTACTTCTTTGCTAAAGGTACCTATCTGACAGAAGACTATATCAATAGTCTCTCATCCAAACCTGAGCAGGAGGCTGCCCACGCCCTGAACCGCCGTACCGAGTTCATCATTCTTCGCGATGACTATGTGCCCAGCGCTGAAGCTATGGCCGCTACCCAATCTGGCATCGCCCTGGTGCAGGAGCGTACCTTGCCTGTAACCATTGCTGGCGACGCCGTCAAGGGAACCTGCTTTGCCAATAACAAGTCCATGGATTTCCAAATCGGCAATAACTCCGATGAGATTTTTATGAACTATACTGATGCCACTCGCTTCTTGAAAGAGTCTATCATTAACCTCAACGACTTTGAAGAGAAGTCGGGCGCTATCAAACAAGAGGACGGCAGCATTATCGAAGGTGCCGTATTATATCTCGAAGAACTGCGTGTGGGTGATGATTACGAGGAGAATGTTAAGGTTGTCGTGAAGAAAGGCTTGCCCGCCGCATTCGTGATCGGAGAAGGCTTTATCCAAGACTCTTGGGGCTCCTATACTATCGACACTAATAGAAATATGCTGATTTTTAAGTAAATCATTTTTGTTGAATGATATTAGAAAGCATCCATTGCAAGATGGATGCTTTTTTTACGCTCTTTTTATTTTCTGGCAGATATTGATAATAAAACCGAAGCAATATCGGATATCCTCTTTCCCCATAATAAAAAAGAGGGTGTGCCTGCCTCGACACACCCTCTGCTTTTTAATACCATTTGACTTTGTTCGTTAGATACATGACGAGCCCCAATATGCAGAACAGACCGATGCTGCCAGCTAATAATGCAGAACTTTCCATTTGCAGTAGTATGAAGATGAATGCATAGATGCCAGCCAATAGGCCGCCAATCATCAGTGCCGGCTTCTTAATTTTAAGCACTCCCGCCATGTACAAGGTGATGAGCACTATAGTCATAACGGAGGCAATCAGATATGCGTAATGGAAAGCAATGTGCTCGCTGAACGACAGCAATAGCGTGTAGTAAAGCAATAATGCAAGTCCCACCAAGATATATTGTACGGGATGTATTCTGATATTTTGCCTAATCTCAACAAAGAATACCGTGGCAAAGGTGAGTAGAATAATCAGGTAAGCATACTTTACTGAGCGTGTGTTTTGCTGGTATTGATCCACTGGTATCTTCATCTCCACACCAAAACATTCTCCGTCTTCTGTATCATATAAAGTGCTTATGCGCCAATCGCTCATGACATCTCCAAAGCTGCTGTTGATGGCCAGTACTTTCCAGGTAGCATCAAACCCTTTTTCGCTCACTTCGCGCGTGATGGGCAAGTAATTGCCATGAAAATTCGGCGTGCTGCAATCAGATGTTAAATGTACCGAAGTGGCATCGCCCACCGGCAAGAAGCGCAGATGCTTGGACCCCTTAAGACTGAGTTTGGTCTTATAGGCTACGCTGTCGCCCGATAACAATGCCTGCATGTTAACTTTACTCGATATGACGGAGCCAAGTTGTGGGTCTTTGCCCGACAGCATTTTGAGTTCCTTGTTGTCAATGGAGAGTATTACATTCTCGGTCAGACCCCGCAAGTCGCTAACCGCAATCATCAATTCAGCTTTCCCAAAATCATATTCGGATGGATAGATGTTATACTCCTCTAAAACCGAGCCCTTGAAAAGACCATTCATGCTTAAGGCAGAATTGTAAACAGATACATCGTATATTCCCCTGTGGAGTTTCTGTGTTGTGATGTTCCCGTTTACGTTGAGCTGCTCAGGAAGCAGGTACACGTCCTTTTTTTCTTCATGGTTATAGGCTGGAATGTGAATGACAGGCCCTGTGAGCGTCTGCCCACGACTCCACATCTGTCCAACCTCCTGCTCCGCCTGGCTCGAGTTGCTGTTTCTTTCCTTGATTAAACGCAAAATCATCGCCTGCGGTATCAGCAAGACAAGGCTGATTGCCAAAATTATCAACATCTTGATACCCAACTTTAATTGCTGCCCGCGCTGCGAGCGGTTGTTTTGGGGAGCACCCCCTTTGGGGGGTCCCGCAGTGGCACCGCCACCAAAATTTTCATCTGTGTAATTTGTCATGTCTGTTGTTTTAAAGGTGATACAATATTAAAGCACTTTGCGGCACAAAGTGTAAAATCAAAAAAAATCAGGAATGTAGTTTGACGATATTTTCAAGTGCTTGGATGTGTTGCGAGAAAGCGGCACGACCAGCCTCGGTGACAGAAAACAGGGTGTTGGGCTTGCGGCCGATGAATTTCTTTTCACATAGGATATAGCCCGCCTCTTCCAAGTGACGGGTGTGACTGGCCAAATTGCCATCGGTGACCTCCAAGAGTGACTTCATGGTAGTGAAGTCTGTGGCTCCATTGGCCATCAGTATCGACATAATGCCCAGTCGCACCTTGTTGTCAAAAGCTTTGTTTAATCCGTCAATATAAGCCATCTTAGCGTGTCTTCTTTTCGTACAATATCATATATATGAAGCCGAATACAATATGGAGTACTCCAAAACCTATGAACCAGAACAGTAGTGCATAGTGAATTATGAAGCAGTTGATGAGGCCTAAAACGATTTCACCATAGCCCAGAAAGCGCAGGGAAGGGTAGGTATAGTGTTGGCAGCCTACCAATGCGAGACCGTAGAATATGAGCATGATGGAGGAGGTGAGACCATAATGTCCTTGCAAGATCATGGCCAAGGAAAGAATTCCTCCCGTCACCAGAGGTATCATGAAGTTGGTGGCCATTTTGAACATCCTGCGGTCGGCTATGAAGGGCAAGTTGTGCCGCTTAGCTTTGTAGTATGACATAATGGTTACAGTGGCCGCACAGACGATAAACAGCGCAAGCGCAAGCAAAATGGCCGTCCATATCCGCACGTTTACTGGAACGAGTGCATGGGATTCGTGTAGAAACGGCATGTCCAGACCAATGATGGCTGCTGCAACAACCGTTGCCACGCTGGCAAAGATGCCTATGATGACGATTGACCAACCACTAAGTGCTTGAAATTGAGATGAACGAGACATCATGTCCTTAATCTCATCCAATGTTTTTATTGCTTTTTCTTTATTCATTTTTTAAAGTACTTTGCGCGGCAAAGATAATATTTTTTTAAATACACCACACATTTTTTTTAGCATTGATTTTGGTTCGTTACAGAATGAGACCATACGTCTCACGAAGCTGCTCCTTGATGGGTGCCCACATAGCGTGCATGTTAGTGGAATGTTGCAGCGATGGTATTTGCGTGCATTGGATTTAGGGCAAAAGAAATGGCGCATGTGCAAACATGCGCCATTTATGAAATGTTATGAAAAAGGGCTATTTCCTTCTTCTTCTGGGTTTGAGGTTGTGAGCTTTGATGAAATCATCCAAAACATCCTTCAAGGTCGGGGTGCCGATTTCTTGGAGTTCATAACCAACCTTCACAACGGGTTGTTTGATCTTGATGAAGCGAGGAAGGTCGATAGGAGTACCGATTACCACAGCATCGCACGGGGTGTTGGCGATGGTCTTCTCAAGGTCTTTCATCTGTTTTGCGCCATAGCCCATAGCAGGCAGCAGGGTACCGATGTTCGGATATCTTTCGAAGGTTGTGGTGAGTTCGCCGACAGTGTAAGGACGAGGATCAATCAACTCGGCGGCACCATATTTTTGTGCGGCAACCGTACCGGCACCGATCTTCATTTCACCGTGGGTCAAGGTAGGACCATCTTCCACAACGAGGACTCTCTTGCCCTTGAGCAACTCAGGCTTGTCAACGGTAAGGATAGAAGCGGCGTCAATTTGGATAGCGTTCGGGTTGATTTCGCGAAGGTTGTTGCGCACGATGTTGATGTTCTCCAAGGATGCGGAGTCGATTTTGTTGATAACGATCACATCAGCCATACGGGCAACCACTTCACCAGGATAGTAGCTTACCTCTGCGCCGGGACGCAATGGGTCAGCCACACCGATGGTCAAATCAGGTACATAGAACGGGAAGTCATTGTTGCCACCGTCCCACAGTACGATGTCGCATCCATCGGGATCTTTCTCAGCACCAGCCATTTCAACCCAATTGCCAGTTTGAGGATCTTTGGTCATACCGCCTTTGAGGATAGCTTCATAGTCAACGCCAGCGTAGATCACGTTACGTTTGGTCACCACGTGCGGTTCATACTCTTCCATCTCCTCGATGGTGCAGTTTTGATACTTGAGGTCATCCACACAAGCGAAACGTTGGACGATTTGTTTGTTCAAATCGGGATCGTAAGGCATCGGGTGACGAACGGCAACTACTCTGAAGCCCATACCGACCAAGTATTCGATAATCTTACGGGAAGTTTGGGACTTACCGCAACCAGTACGGGTAGCGCCAACGGCGATTACCGGTTTTTTGGATTTCACCATCGTGTCTTTCGGGCCCATCAACCAGAAGTTGGCTCCTGCGGCATTTACGATGGCACTGATCTTCATGACGTAAGCATAAGGTTTGTCGCTATAGGCGAAAACGCATTCGTCCACATCAAATTCTTTGATGAGTTCGGTCAGTTTGGCCTCGGGATAGATCTTGATACCATTAGGATACAAATCTTCACCTGCTAACTCCTTGGGATAGAAACGGTCGTCAATACCAGGAATCTGCTCAGCAGTAAAAGCTACCACATTGTAGTTTTTGTTGTGGCGGAAAAAGGTGTTGAAATTGTGGAAGTCTCTTCCAGCGGCACCGATGATGATTACATTTCTTCTTTTTTGTGGCATAATCAAATAGGTTTTAAGTGATTAAATGAATTTATAAAATGATTTGTTGCATTCTTTTTTTTGAAATCGAGCGCAAAGATACAATTTTTTCTGCAAATAGTCAATATTTACATGAATTATTTGGTTTGGTTGGCGACACCCTCCTGGCGTGCCTTCAATTCTTCGTCGGTAACGCCCAAATAGCGGTCGCTGACAACCTGCATTTCATCGTCCAGTTCCATCAGATAGGGGATGCCGGTCGGGATGTTAAGTTTGATAATCTCTTCATTGGAGATGTTTTTCATAAACTTGATGATTCCGCGCAGGGAGTTGCCATGAGCTACTACCATAACCTGTTTGTGCTCGCGGAGTTTCTCCACAATGCTGATGTTCCATAGGGGGATGATGCGTCGGGTGGCGTCAGACAGAGATTCTGTGCCTGGGCGTGCGGCTTTGAATTTAATGTCCTGATAGCGGATGTCGTTGCGCGGATGGCGCGGGTCGTCCTCGGGAATAGGCTCCGGAGCCACATCATAACTCCTGCGCCACAAGGTGACTTGCTCCTGGCCATAGATCTCTACCGCCTGCTTCTTGTTCTGCCCCTGCAACATGCCGTAGTGCTTTTCGTTCAAACGCCAAGTCTTCTCTACTGGCAACCACATGCGATCCATCTCCTCCAAAACATAGTTCAAAGTCTTGATGGCTCTCTTTAGGTAGGAAGTATAGGTGTATCGGATGTCTAAGTCTGAATTCTTCAAGATGCGTCCTGCCTCTTTAGCCTCTTCCACCCCCTGCGGGGTAAGGTCCACATCGGTCCACCCGGTGAACTGGTTCGACAGATTCCACTCGCTCTGGCCGTGACGTATAAGGATAAGTTTGTACATTATTGTTGAACAGTTATTGTTTATGTTATTTGTTGATGTTAAATATGATTGTCCTGGTTGGGGAAGATAACCCAAGGCTTGAATTGCTTGGCCTCTTCAAAGTCCATGGAGGCATAGGAGATGATGACCACAATGTCGCCAACGCAGGCTTTGCGGGCCGCAGGCCCATTGAGACAGATGACGCCCGAGCCGCGCTCTCCCTTGATGACGTAGGTCTCCAAACGCTCCCCATTATTGACGTTCAGTACTTGAACCTTCTCATTCTCGGTTAGATGGGCTGCCTCCATCAACTGCTCGTCAATGGTGATGCTCCCCACATAATCCAAATTGGCCTCTGTGACCCTTACTCGGTGTATTTTTGATTTTAAAAGTTCTATATGCATACTCTAATGGTTGGATTGAAACCCTGTATTTATACTCTAAGTGATAAAAATCAAGAAATTACCAATAATCAATCGGTTTTTTCTTAATGGCGGCAAATATACAAAAAGAATCGGTTCTTGGAACAATGATTTGTTGATTGAAAATGATGCCCTTTGGCATTTCGTATTTGAAAAAATACTTTCTTCGCCACCGCTTTGGCCAAGGGAACACCCGCTACACGACCAATAGTATTTCCAAACTCAAGGCAAACCTGGTCTCAGATAACTATCCCGACACCCTTGCGTTGAGTTTGACGGACATTGCAACCGATGACGATAGCCCTGTTGACGCGATGCTCTATTCCTTGGTCTCCAATTCGGATGAAAATGCCATTTTGGCTTCTGTAGCCGATAATGCATTGACGGATGTTCGCTGCTGGATGCAACGGACATCGTTGAGTTGAACGTACATGCCATGAGTGGAGATCTATATGTGGACTTTGAGGCCCGCGTGATTTTTCAGACCATCGATGGTGGAGGACTATACGCAAACATGGATGCTTTATCCGAACCCTTCCGATGGTAACACCGTTCATCTGAACCTGTCTTCCTTGAGAAGGGTTGAAGGCAAAATGGGGAAGCATGATTTTTTTTGCTATCTTTGCCGCTGATTTCAAAGAAATATGAACCAATTCAAGAATTTATCGTAGAAGAAAGATAAACTAACATAATATAAAACAAAGCATTAGCTATTATTTCGCGTTTACCGAAGCCCACCAATCTATCGGAAATAAAAACACAGAAATAATAAGTGAAGGATTAGCCTTTTAACGGATAATTCTTTTGACGAAGAGTAATAGCAAGATGCTCATACCTAAAGGTGTGAGTACTTGTTTTCGTCAAAAGGTTTCCGTGGTGGGCAGCCTTGGTAAGCGCAATAAGGAAAACACCTTTCTTTTTGCGTTTGCGGATTGATAGCCATGCGAAAACTATCAATCACGATGGCCAACAAGAACCTGAATCAGGCGAAAAACGCCAAAAAAGACGAGTTTTACACGCAACTCGTTGATATAGAGAACGAACTGAAACATTACAAGGCGCACTTCAAGGGCAAGACGGTGCTCTGCAACTGCGACGACCCTCGCGTGAGCAACTTCTTCCACTATTTCAGCTACAATTTCGAGCAGTTGGGACTGAAGAAACTGATTACCACTTGTTACAAGAACCAAAACCGCGACCTTTTCAGCCAAAACGACGCCGAGCAAGCCATTTGGCTCGAATATTATGGCGACCGCAACGGCAACCGCGTGCCTGACCCCGAGGAAATCGGTATCCACTACTTCAAGGGCGACGGCGACTTCCGCTCGCAAGAGTGCATCGAATTGCTGAAAGAAGCCGATATTGTGGTGACCAATCCGCCGTTTTCGCTGTTTCGGGAATATGTGGCGCAACTGATGAAGTATGAGAAGAAGTTTGTGATTATTGGAAATCAGAATGCTATTACCAACAAAGATTTCTTTCCACTAATAAGGGATAACAAGATATGGCTTGGATATGGATTCAAAGGTGGAGCGGGACATTTTATCAGCAAATACGAGGATGTTGCCACGGCTGGCGACCATCGTGAAGGGATGATTAGGGTTTCGGGAGTGAATTGGTTCACCAACCTTGAAATACAGAAGCGATATGAAGATTTGATTCTGTATCGGGTATATAATTCCGATGACTACCCAAAATATGCTGATTATGATGCAATTAATGTAGATAAGACATCGGATATACCATATGATTACTATGGCACAATAGGAGTTCCAATCACATTCTTGGATAAGTATAACCCAACTCAATTTGAAATCTTGTATTGTTGTGAGCCGTGTATTGAGTTATCTGTTTTAAGGGGAAAAGTTGGTTTTAAGGAGTACTTGTCAAGGCAAAAGATGCATAACGGAGTTTTATGCCAGAAAACATATCATCGTATCCTCATCCGCCGCAAGCAACCCACGCCCGTGGCCTATCTGCCCGACAACACGGTGACAATGGCGGCGGAAGGAGAGGCGGGATATGGCGAAATACAATGATATTATTCCTAAAATCGTAAAAATCGGAATAAAACACATATATTTGCAGCGTTAATTTATAGAAATCGGAATGATATGGAGTATATTAAAGTAAGTGAAGCTGCAAACAAATGGGGCATTTCCACACGACGGGTAAGAACGCTTTGCGCCCAAGGGCGAGTGGCCGGAGTCGTGCGCAAAGGCAATTTGTATTACATCCCCGCCGACGCGCCGCAACCTGTTGATGCCCGCACCTATTCCAAACGCAAAAGTTGGCAACCTTATACGCCTCTCTTGGAACAGATTGAGGAATACAGGAAACAAATGGCGGGCTTGCGCCCACTGACACCAGCCGAGACAGAAGCGCTGCGTGAGGTGTTTTTGGTGGAACACACCTACAACAGCAACGCCATTGAGGGGAACACCCTCACGTTGCAGGAAACCTCGTTGGTGCTTCAAGGGATGACGATTGACAAAAAGCCGCTGAAAGACCATCTGGAAGTGGTGGGCTACAAGGAGGCTTTTGAGTATGTCGAAGAATTGGCCACAGAGCAAAAGCCATTGACAATCTGTGATATTTGTAATGTCCATTATTTGGTGCTGTCGCATCGCAAGGAAGACAGGGGCCGGTTCCGAAGGGTGCCGGTGCGGATTGCCGGCGCTTTGACTGAGCCCGTTCAGCCCTATATGATTGAACCCATGTTGAACACGTTGCTTGAAGATATGCAAACGAAATATGCCACATTGAGCGTCGCGGAGCAGGTAGCGTTGTTTCACTTGCGGTTTGAGGGCATCCATCCCTTCATCGACGGGAACGGACGTACGGGTCGGTTGTTGATGAACTTGCAACTAATTCGAGCCGGATTGCCTCCAATCAACGTGAAATACACCGACCGCCGTCGTTACTACGAGGCTTTCGACAGCTTTGCCCGCACCAATTCCGCCGAGTCAATGACCACTCTTGTCGCAGAGTATCTTGTAGAACGGATGGCCGAAATGCTGAGAATAATCGATACCGCCAGCCCCGTAGGGGCGACATTCGGCGGCAGCGCGTGGGAATGGCAGCCGCAAGTTGGAAAATGGTATCTGCACCTGCACGATGTGAGCCAGCCGGATTTTGACTGGACGAATCCCGAAGTTCGCCGCGAGCTTGCCGACGTGGTAAAATTCTGGCGCGACAAGGGCGTCAAGGGTTTTCGCTTCGACGTTATCAATTTAATTTCCAAGCCGGAAGTTTTTGAGGACGATACTGCCGGTCTCGGCAGGAAACTTTTCGCGGACGGTCCGCACGTGCACGAATATCTGAAGGAACTCGTGCAGAACGCCGGAATTGACGGTATGATTACCGTCGGCGAAATGGCGTCCACGAATCTCGAAAACTGCATTCGCTACACCAATCCCGCCGCGCACGAACTTTCCATGGCGTTCAGCTTTTTGCACCTCAAGGTTGACTACAAGGGCGGCGACAAATGGGCGCTCATGGACGCCGACATTCCCGCGCTCAAGAAAATTTTCGAGGAATGGCAGGTCGGTATGGCTGAGGCTGGCGGCTGGAACGCGCTTTTCTGGTGCAACCACGACCAGCCCCGCGCCATTTCCAGATTCTGCGACGACGGCGAATTTCATAACCAGTCGGCGAAAATGCTGGCGGCGGCGATTCACCTCATGCGCGGCACGCCCTACATTTATCAGGGCGAAGAACTCGGCATGACCAACGCCAAATTCACGTCGATTGAGCAGTACCGCGACGTTGAAAGTCTGAACTACTACAAAATCCTGCGCGCCGCCGGTAAGTCCGACGCTGAGGCGATTAAAATTCTCAGCGAACGTTCCCGCGACAACAGCCGCACGCCAATGCAGTGGAGCGCTGAAAAATTCGCCGGCTTTTCGACTGCCGAGCCGTGGATTTCTTCGCCGGACAATTTCAAGACCATTAACGTCGACGTCGAACTGAACGACGAAAATTCCGTGCTGAACTTTTACAAAATGCTCGTCCGCTTCCGCAAAGAAAATAAAATCGTGCAGGAAGGCGCCATCAATTTTATCGAGCGCGAAAATCCCGACGTTATCGCGTACCGCCGCAGCCTCGGCGACGAAGAATTAATCGTGCTCTGCAACTTCCGCCGCGCCGAAATTCCCCTGCAGGATAAAAATCTGCGCGATTATATTTCGGACGGCTGCAAAAAAATAATCGGCAACTACGAGGGCAGCGCCGATATTCTGCGTCCTTATGAGGTTGTTGTTTTTACTAAGTGAAATAGCGTTCGAGTCATCGCCAGTTTCGGCGGTGGCTTTTTTATTTTCCGGCGTTGACTTCGATAATCCCGACGGTATACGGCGCAATTTCATACTGCTGAAAAATAAAATGCACGTTCAAATCGTCGTCGAAATAAAAATCCTCCGGCAGTTTCTCAAGCTCGGTGAACTCGTCGTACAGGAAAAGCTTGTTCATTCTGACGTGCGCTCTCAACTTGCGCGTAACATTTTTCGGCGAATATTTCGGCTCGCCATTTTCCTCGCCGCCAACTTCGCTCAGACTGTCGACGGTAAGCCTTTCGCCCGAATCAGAATTAAAATTCAGCGCGCGCTTGAGCGTCGAAGGGTGCGCCGCCTTCTCAAAATAAATAAATTCAGTCAGCACAACGCTCAAAATGCCGCCGGTATGATTGCAGGGAATTTCAAAATCCACGCTCATATCGCCAATCCGAACGTCAAGTTCCTGCGCCTGCTTCTCCATGGCGTCGACGAAACGCTGGACTTCCGCGCGAATGACGCTGTTGATTTTGGCGTTGACTTCGGGCTTGTCGGTGATAATCACGGGATAGTTGAGATTGCCGTCACCGAGGTAGCTGGCGGTATCGATTTGCGCGGCGCTGGCAACGTTCGTCAGCAGAAAAAGCGCGGCGGCGATAATAAATTTCTTCATAAAAATTCCTCCCTACTTGGCGAAAGATTTGAGAATGGCGCAGATTTTACGCACGTCGTCGGGCGCAAGGTCGCCGTAATTGGGCAGGCTCAAAACTTCGTCGGCGATTTTGTTGGCAACCGGCAAATTCTCACGCGGAAAATCCTACTTGGCGAAAGATTTGAGGATGGCGCAGATTTTACGCACATCGTCGGGCACAAGGTCGCCATAATTCGGCAGGCTCAAAACTTCGTCGGCGATTTTGTTCGCAACCGGCAGATTCTCAGCCCGCGCCGAATTCAGCTGCCGGTAGCATGTGTACTCGCTGCACAGCGGATGAAAATATTTCCGCGCGAAAATGTTGTAGTCCCTGAACGCGTCGTAAACTTCGTCGCGCGTCCTGCCGAAAATTTCCCCGTCAATGCGAATCACGTAGTACTGATAATTCAGCTTGACATTCTCGGCGCATTTCGGCATAAGCTCAAGCCCAGCGACGCCGCCAAGTTCCTCCTCGTAAATTTCGTGAATCGCCCGCCGCTTGAGCCGCTCGCCCTCGACGTAGCCCAGCATAATCCTGCCAATCGCCGCGCGAACTTCGTCGAGCTTGCCGTTAATCCCGGGCATGACAACTTCGTCCTCGTTTTTGATACCGAAATTTTTCAGCAGGTCGATACGCGCCTTTAGATTTTTGTCGCCGTGAACCAGCGCGCCGCCTTCCAGCGTGTGATAAAGTTTCGTGGCGTGGAAACTGAACATCGAAATATCGCCGAAATTCCCAACCCCGACCCAGGCGGGAAAAGTCTACGGTGTGGAACGGAATACAG
>CALDIA010000116.1 GCA_937901455.1 uncultured Bacteroidales bacterium
GTAGGGCAAAATCAACGGGTTCCCGATATAGTTTCGGGAACCCGTTTTTTAATTTCCCAAAGTGGCAAAGGCGTTCTGTAGGGGGAATAGGATCTTCGGTACTGTCTATGAAAAATCATAGGCAAAGAATCTCAAGTAAGTCAGGATATTAAAAGAGAATCATATACCTGATGGAAGAAAATCGGCATATAGGTTTGGCTCATTTTATTTGTTAGAATGCAACCTTGATGCCGAAATGAATCTTGCCTGTACGAAATGATAACGGATTGCCTTGTTGCCGTCCCATGGCGTATGAGAGGTAGAAGAGGCCTGACCGGACTGCCATGTTCAAGCCCGCGCCGAACCCGAATGGGATGTCACGCTCATAGTGGTTTGCCATCGCCTGCTCATATACGCCTCCGTCAAAAAAAAGCATGAAGAAAGAGTTTTTCATAAAGTGGAATCGCATCTCCAAAGAATACAGTAGGAAGGTAGATGCCGCGATGTCGTTGGGGTTGAACCCTCTGATTCTTTCTTCACCACCAATGTAAAACAACTCATTATAAAAGTGCGGTCCTGTCAGCAATGAGCCGAACTGGATGTTAGGAACCATGGAGAATCTTTTTCCTAAAGGAACATAGCCTCTTGCCATCATTTCGATGCGGTAGTTGGTTTTCTTCATCTCAATATTGTGGTATAGCGAAGCATCCGCGTGGGCATTTTCGCGGATGATGCGCCTGCCAACGGACGCATCCAACCGGCCTTCCCAGCCCTTGCGGGGTACCAAGACGGCATCCGTTTCCCGAAAGTAGATCCGGACACCATACATGCGTTTGCTGTAGTCTATACAGGCAGAGTCAGAGGAAAGGTCCAGGAGCGCAGGGTTTAAGATGGAGGAACTACGATAGTCGAAATAGGTGGTTAGACTATTCCGTTTGTAGAAGGTGTAGGGGATGCCGATATGGTAGTGAAGCAACAAGTATGAGGTGTCGTGCTTGTCCAGATTAAAGTTGCCCTCCAACCCAAAGTGTGTTCTGAACAGATAGTCAAATTCGGCGGTGATATCCAGATTTTGGGAGTGCCGGTTGCTGCTTTGCCAATGAAGCGTTATTCGCTCCCCCAACCGGAAGAGGTTTGCCAGTGCAAGGTCTAATTCGCCATGAAAGGCTATCTTGCCAGAGTTCTCATCTTGTGGGGTGATACCCACGTATCCGTCGAACTGGTTGACAGTTCTTTTGTTCAGGTAAAGATATACAATTGCCTTGTCTTTGACGAATGCCACACCTGTGGGGCGTACTACATCTACAAAGGGCAAGTCTCCCAATAGTTTGTCGATTTGTTGTACGACAGATTCTTGATAAGGTCTCCCTCTCTTGATGCCGAGATAGGGATATAGATAGGATGGGGACAACTTGGCATCGCCTTTGATGACGATGGAGTCAAAGGTTACAAAGATTCCGGTGTCGATGCAGAAGACAGGCTGGGCGCTAAGGCTGTCGGTTTGGAGGGAAATGGATGCAAAGGGGTAGCCATTATTTTCGAGATGGCGCAGGATGTTTTCAGCAATTTCAGGATATTCTTCCAAAGACCATTGCGTTGGAATCGTGTAAGTGTTCCGTTGGGCAGTTGCAAGTGTTAGCCAAAAGCAGCAACTGGCCAGTATTGCAATATGGCGAAGTACGTGTGTCAATGGTCGTTCACCTTTTTGACTACCAACTGGGCATTTTCGAATTTCACTACCTCAACAGGGGCGTTTTTGTCTATTAAACCATAGTCGGCAGTGGCATCGTACAGCACATTGTCAATTTCCACCTTGCCGGCTGGGCGCATGAAAGTCTTCGCCACACCCCGTTGACCTACCAAGTGTTGCAGTTCCATGTTTTGGGCGATGAATCCCTGGTCAGCGGTCAATTCGGTATTGAGGGCTATGGTGCCGAAGCGCGTCTGAGCCGTGATCAACTTTTTGCAAAGCCATAGGGAGACGAAGAAGCCTGCCACCATACTGAAGAGTACAATGACAAGGTTTTTGGCAAGTTCGTAGGAGCTTTGAATATTAGGGTTGAAGTCGAAATGAAACCCCACATTGAAGATCATGGTCAGCACTAATGAGGCTATGATTAGCACGATGCCGCTTACACCGGCGACTCCGAAGCCGGGGATGACAAAGAACTCCAGTATTAGCAGCACCACCCCGACAATAAAGAGTAATATTTCCCAATGCTGTGCCAAGCCTTCCAAGTAGTGCGGTGCGAAAAAGAGCAGGGCGGCGAGTGCCGCAATGGCAAGTGGAAAGCCGACGCCTGGTGTCTGCAACTCAAAGTAGATGCCCCCCACAATGCACATGATGAGCAGTCCACTGACGGCAGGGTTCACTAAAAAGAGGATGAGCTTGTCAATCCAAGAAAGATGCTGTTCACTGAGCGTATAGTGGTGAATTCCGGCAATTTCAAGGATTTCCTCCTTGGTGTCGCCCTTGCCCTCGCAGAATCCATGCTCTATGGCCTCTTCGGTGGTGAAGGTGAGTACCTTGCCAGCCTCTACCACCCCCTTGATGGCAATGTCAGGGTCCACCATGGCTTGCGCAATGTCAGGGTCTCGACCATTCTTCTCCGCTGTGGTGCGCATGAGCGAGCGCATGTACGACTGATACTTGTCGGGCATGATTTCGCCCTGCTGGTTGACGACAGAGGCAGCCCCGATGGAAGAGCCAGAGGCCATGTATATACTGTCGCACGCTATGGAGATGAGCGCCCCTGCAGAGGCAGCATTGTTGTTGATGAAAACCAAGGTGGGCATGGGGGCATTCAGCAACAGTGTGCGAATCTCATCCGCCGCATCCAACTCTCCACCAAATGTGTTGAGTTCCAATAGGAGATAGTTGGCTTTCTGCTCTGTGGCCTCCTTAACAGCCTTCTGCGTCTTGCGCAATGCCGGCTTCGATATATTGTCGTCAATGATGAAGTAATAAACTGATGGACTTGTCTGTGAATAGGAGACAAGCACGAATAGTAGGCATGTAATGATAGTTGAAATTCTGCGTATTGTCATAATGGCTATTCTAATTCTATTTTATAAGGTACGGAAAGACGAAAATCCTTTAGGAACGTCTGAGGAGCGATGGTTGTGGAGTAATTGCAGAAGTCACCGAAAAATACATTGTTAGCCTCTACGATGCGTAGATTGAACTCTGTTTTGCCCTTATGGGCCTGCAACTGTTTGAGTAAATCGTGCGCCACAGCCTGAGATACATCTTGTATGCGGATGACTATCCGCACCAATTTGCACAACTTTTCGTAGGCGTCCTCCAGATTGCAGATCATTACGGGCTTGATGTCGATGAAACGACGCGGATTGCCCTCTTTGTCGGTGTAGGATCTGATATTGACGGAAGCATTTACATAGATGCACTTTCCTTCCTCAAAGACCCATTTGAACTTGTCGAAATCCTCTTTGAACAGTCGCCAAGTCCACGAGCCCTGCTGGTCTTCCAAGGTGTAGATGCCGAACTCACGACGGTTCTTGTCCAAAGCGACAACCTTTTTGCTGATCATGCCGGCAAACTGCAGGCCTTTCCCAGTTGAGCCTAACTTTACGAGTTGCTGTTCATCGTTCATGCGCGCCAAGTCAATATTGGTGAAATTCTCCAAGATGTATTTGTATTCTTCCAAGGGATGGCCGGAGATGTAGAAACCAGCTACCTCGTACTCGTGTTTTGCCTGTTCGAGTCCGTTCCAGGGGACGCATTCGGGGAAGTCAAGGGTCAACACATCCTCTACCTCTTCCTCATCACCGAAGAGGGAAATTTGGTTCTTGACGGCAGCATCGCTCTTGCTGGCATAGGAGATGCACTTGTCAATGACCGTGCGGCCATCCTTGTCAATAGCGAAGTATTGAGCCCGATGCTCCCTGCCCACACTCTCGAAAGCACCGCTCATAGCAAGCACCTCAATGCATCGTTTGTTGCAGGTGCGTAAGTTCACTCGCGTCATGAAGTCTATGAAACTTTTGTACGGACCGTTGGCCTGCCGCTCCTCTACAATGCTGTTGGCAGCACTCTGTCCCACTCCCTTCAAGGCCGACAAGCCAAAACGGATATTCCCGTCCTTGTTGACCGTGAAAGTCTGGTCCGACTCGTTGATATCGGGTCCCTTTACAACAATACCCTTCTTAAGGCAGTCTTCCACAAACTGAGTGATCTTCTTGATGTCGTTGACGTTGTTGGTGAGGTTGGCGGCCATCAGTTCGGCACGGTAGTGTGCCTTCAGGTAGGCAGTCTGATAGGCAACCCATGAATAGCAGGTTGCGTGAGATTTGTTGAAGGCGTAGGAAGCGAACTTTTCCCAATCGGCCCAGATCTTTTCCAGAATTTTGGGGTCGTGGCCGTTGGATATGCCCCCGTCGATGAATTTGGGCTTCAGTGCATCCAATTTGTCTTTCAACTTTTTACCCATAGCCTTTCGCAAGGTGTCAGATTCGCCGCGTGTAAAGTTGGCCAAGAGCCTCGACAAGAGCATGACCTGTTCCTGATAGACGGTGATTCCATAGGTGTCTTTCAGATATTTCTCCATTACGGGGATATCGTACACAATCTTTTCCCGCCCATGTTTGCGGTCGATGAACTGAGGAATGTAGTCCATGGGACCAGGACGATATAGGGCGTTCATGGCTATCAAGTCCTCAAAGGTAGAGGGCTGAAGCTCGTGCAGGTATTTCTGCATGCCGGGTGATTCAAATTGGAAGGTGCCTATTGTGTCGCCATCGCAGAAAAGCTGAAACGTCTCCTTGTCGTCCAAGGGAATATGATCGATATCAATGTCAATGCCTTTCGATTTTTTGATGTTGGACAACGCTTCGCGAATGATGGAGAGAGTGGAAAGCCCCAGAAAATCCATCTTGATGAGGCCGACATCTTCCACCACAGAGCCTTCGTACTCGGTGACGATGATGTCCTCTTTGGTTTTCTTGTCCTCAACGGTGGATAGCGGTGCAAACTCCATCAGGTCGTCGGCTCCGATGATGACACCGCATGCATGAATGCCCACTTGCCTGACGGTGCCCTCCAGTTGGGCGGCGTAGTCTATGATTTCGTGAATTTTTGGGTCCTTTTCGTAAATATCCTTGAATTCCGGTACAAAGCGCAGGCAGTTTTTGATGTTCACTTTGGTGGCTTTGTGAGTGGTAGGGTCGTCGGGTAGCCGGTCGGGAATCATCTTTGTCAACTTGTCGGAGTCTGCGATGGGCAGATTGTGTACGCGGGCCACATCTTTCAGGCTCGACTTGGTGGCCATGGTGCCGTAGGTGATAATGTGTGCTACCCGTTCTTTGCCATATTTTTCAGTGATCCATTCCAAGA
>CALDIA010000117.1 GCA_937901455.1 uncultured Bacteroidales bacterium
TCCTGCCTTTTGAGTTGTTGATGATGCGCGCTTCGCTGACAGTTCCATCGGCCATCACGTGCACCTCCACGGCCACTTGGCCTTCTTCATTTACCGTGGTGTTGATTTGTTTGACCAATCCTCTGGAACCTGTTCCGTAGCCTATACCACCACCGCTACCACTGCCTTCGCCAGGTCCTAAGCCAGAGCCAGAGCCGGTGCCGATGCCGGAGCCACTGCCACCACCGCTTCCGCTACCGCCTTTACCACCTTTAAAGATGGCGTTTTGGTTGATGTTTTGTGTGGCGGGTTGGGGGGTGGCGTTGGGATTGGTGTTGGTAGAGTGTGAGGTTGCGGGGGCATCCACGGCATTCTGGGTGGCATGGTTGGGAGCTGCAGGAACGCTGTGTGTCTTCGGCGTCGGCACATCGGCACCACCACCACCACCTCCTCCAATGGCTGCATCTAATTCCACATAAACTACCTTCTTTGGGGGTGGGGATGGAATCAAGGCTTTCAGATTGCACACCAATAGCAATACAATGATGATTGCCATGATGACGACCGTTACAACACCTGGGATGATATTGTCCGTACTATGTTTTCTCTCCTTTCTCATTTTGCTTCGGTGGCAAGTACCATTTTATAACGTTGTTCTTCTGGAAAACCTTCGTTAAGTTCGTTGAGTACATCCATTAAGGCTACCACATTTTCTACAGGTACACTCTTGTCTGCACGAAGAATGATCGAGTGATTGTCAGAGTCGTCTTGAAGAATGGCATCTTGTAAGACTGGCAGTAACTCTTCATAAGGGGTCGGTTGGGCATTCGGGCCCTGGGGGTTTACAAAGTAAAGGAGGTCTTCGTTGACATACACTTCCACATTTTTGGTTACCAGTTGCTTGTCGGCATTGCTCTTCGGCAGCACCAGATTAATGGCATTGGGTGAAACCATCGTGGAGGTGAGCATGAAGAAGATTAGCAACAGAAATACCAAGTCCGACATGGAGGTCGCACTGAATGTGGTATCAATTTTATTCTGCATTTTTATAGCCATGACTCGATGCTTTATGCGTTTTCATGGAGAAGGTCCATAAATTCAGTGGTGCGAACCTCCAGCAGGTACACCACGTTGGAGATTTTCGACACGATGAAGTTGTGGAGTACCAAGGTGATGACACCCACCACAAGACCGGCCACGGTGGTGATCATGGCAGTGTAGATGCCGTTTGACAGCGTGCCGATATTAAAGTTGTTAGGGTCAGCGGCCATGGCATGGAATGCGGAGACCATACCGACAACGGTACCTAAGAAGCCCAGCATCGGGGCGATGGCAGCGATAGTGGCCAAGGCGGAAACCCCCTTCTCTAATCGCTCCACTTCCAGGTTGCCCTCATTCTCGATAGCCGTGCGGATGTCTTCCAGCGGATGGCCAATGCGGTTGAGGCCCTTCTCAATCAGCCGTGCCGACGGAGTGTCGTTGCCTTTGCATAAAGCTAATGCTGAGTCCAGCTTGCCATCATGAATGAAATCGCGGATGTTGTTCATGAAGTTGTATTCCTCCTTGGAGGCGCGAGTCAACACGATCATCTTCTTCACAAAAAGATAGATGGCAAACCCTAACATCAAGAACAGCGGAATCATGATCCAAAGGCTGTTTTTGGCAAATACTAACTGAAAATAGGATGTCTCTGTAACTTGAGGCGCTTGTGTTGCAACTGCCTCTGCGGCTTCGGTGGCTTGCACCATTAATAATGATATCTGCATTGTCAAAATTTTTTAGCAAAAATAGTCTGTTCTCAAATATGTTTTTCCGAATTGTGTAATATTTTCTAACATGCTGATGTTTATATTGCTATCGCATGTCGTTGACCTCTACCCCAGGGTATTTGCTTTTGTCGAAAGTGAACATGTCATCGGCCAGCGTGACATTGCTCTTGAATTGTTCGATGTTATACGTGTATATAGTATTGTCCTTTTCATAAACGGCAATTTTGGTAATCAGGAGTGTACTCTTGTTGATGAAAAGGCGTATGCGGTAATACGACTGGCTGTATTTTGGGGTCAGGTCAACAAGGGTTAGCGATTGGTTGTTCTTTATCTCATCGCGGATGAATTTGGCGTTGAAATGCTTCTCCCATTGTCTAAGTAGTCTTTGGGGATTCATCATATTGTCGTCATCATCAGGGTCATATTCGAAGATGGAGACCTCGTTTGTGGATTTCTGATAGTTCCAGATGGAGGATCCGTCGCAGAAGAATAGTTGACCCTCGTAGGAGGTCTGGTACTTGTTGCCCTTCAAGTAGAAATTGCCTTGAGCGTTTCCAAGGGTTTTGGTGTCTTTGGTGGTTACAAGGGTGTAGTGAAACTGCAGTGTGCTGAAGCCTTGGTATTTGGCAGATACTTTTTGCAGTAGCTCAGGGGCACCGCCGCTGGTATTTTGCGCGTTGAGGCTGGCAGATAGCAGGAGGGCGAATATTATCAGGATGTTTTTTCTCATGTTTGTGGTTTGTTAACGAAAAAAAGAACGAAGGAATAGACAAAAATATTATGTGAGGTTTAAATTAAAGCATTCCTTTGGAGGCAAGCAGCTCGCGAAGTTGGGTCTCGTTCTTGATGAGCACCTCACGGGGTTTGCTGCCATTGGCTTGTCCCACAATGCCGAACTCGCACAGCTGGTCCATGATGCGTCCTGCCCGGTTGTAGCCCAATTTCATTCTTCGCTGGATAAAGCTGGTAGAGCCTTGTTGGGTTTGCACAATGAGGGTGGCGGCATCTATAAACATAGGGTCGATGACATCGGAAGAGGTGTCGTCCGGCTCGTCAAAAAAGTCCTCCTTGTTCTTGTCGGGTACGTCAGGGAGTGTGTAGGGTTCAAGCAGGGGGCTGATTTCGCTTTTGCTTTCTATGTAGTTGACGATGCGTTCCACTTCGGGCGTGTCCACGAAGGCGCATTGCACACGGATGAGGTCGCTGCCCGTAGTGATGAGCATGTCGCCCTTGCCAATCAGCTGGTCTGCACCGCTGGCGTCCAGGATGGTGCGTGAGTCGATTTTGGAAGCCACACGGAAGGCGAGACGGGAAGGAAAGTTGGCCTTGATGCTGCCGGTGATGATGTTTACGGATGGACGTTGGGTGGCGATGACCAAGTGGATGCCGATGGCACGTGCCAATTGCGCCAAACGTGCAAGGGGTGTCTCCACTTCTCGTCCTGCTGTCATAATCAGGTCGCCAAACTCATCGATGATCAGAACGATATAGGGCAAATATCGGTGCCCCATGGCGGGAGAGAGCTGACGAGAGCAGAATTTCTCATTGTACTCCTTGATGTTACGCATCTTGGCAGCCTTCAGGAGGTCGTAGCGCTGGTCCATCTCGGCGCAAAGCGAGTTCAGGGTGCGCACCACCTTCTGCGTGTCGGTGATGATGGGCTCCTCATTGTCGGGTAACTCCGCCAGATAGTAGTTCTGAATGGCAGAGTAAAGGGTGAACTCCACCTTCTTGGGGTCTATCAATACGAACTTGAGTTCTGACGGGTGCTTGGTGTACAACAGGGAGGTGATGATGGCGTTCAGGCCTACAGACTTGCCCTGTCCGGTAGCACCGGCCACCAGTAGGTGCGGCATCTTGGCCAAATCCACCACAAAGGCTTCATTGCTAATGGTCTTGCCTATACCAATAGGCAGTGCAAACTTGTTGTTTTTGAACTTCTCGGAGGAGATGATCTCCTTCATGGAGACGATATTGGCATTCTTGTTGGGCACTTCAATGCCTATGGTGCCGCGCCCTGGAATAGGGGCGATGATGCGTATGCCCAAGGCTGCCAAACTAAGGGCAATGTCATCTTCCAGATTCTTGATCTTGCTGATGCGCACACCGTCTTCCGGCACAATCTCGTACAGCGTCACGGTAGGACCTACGGTGGCGGATATGCGCTTGATGGGGATGCCGAAGCTCTTGAGGGTACTCTCGATGCGGTGCTTGTTCTCAAGCAACTCCCGCTTGATATTCTCTTGCGTGGTTTCTGAAGTCGTATGGTCATCGAGTAGCTCCAACGGAGGAAATTCGTAGGTGGACAGGTCCTTCTTGGGGTCGTATGGCTCCAGGTCTTGCAACTGCTCAAACGTGGTGACGGGGGTTGGCTCTGCCACGGGCACTTCATGTTCGAACTCGTCAGGGTCTTCGCCCGCTGCCTCTGGGGCCGGCTCGGATGAGTTTGTGATTACTTCGAATGGAACTTCTTGAGAAATAAACTCTTCAGACGGATACTCCTGTTCTGCGGTTTGTTCGTCAAAGGTTATGGTGTTCTTGCCGAGATGCTCGTTGGTGAACACATTGTGGTCGGTGGTGTACAAGTCGTCCAGATCCTCATGGGTGGTTTCCTCCGACCCAGTTTCCTCCTTTTGGCGGTGTTTGCGTTTGCGTTCCTTTTTTGTCTCGTCCAGGTCTTGTTTGCCTTTCTCGACTTGGTTCTGGATAAAAGATCCGGTACGTTCGACCACATCGCGAATCTCAATTTGGTAGAAAAGCACGATGATGAGGATGAAGAGCACCAACATGATGAGGGCGGCCACGAGTTTGCCGAGCTTCAGCAGCGAGGCGGCAATGTAGGTGCCGAAATAGCCGCATAGGAATTGGTTGTTGGGGTCTTTCACAATCAAACCCATCACGATGGAGATCCAAGCCATTGAGATGAAAATATTTCCTGTCGTCTTCAGCAGAGGCAGGGGTTCGCGGTTGAGCAAAATGCGAAATCCATACAGAAACAGTAGGATAGGGAAACCAATGGAAATGATGCCGAAGGTGTATTTGATTAGCCCCACCGAAAGGTAGGAACCCACCGCCCGCGCGATGTTGGGGGAGTGGTCGGCCGTGTGGTCCACAAACGAAAGGTTCCCGTGCGGGTCCATATAGAACCAAATCATGGAAATGAACAACAGCAGTGAGAAGAGGATGATAAGCACCCCGTAGAATTGGATCATCCCCTCGGAGGTGATGAACTTCCAGAACCCGGAATCCCCCTTCTTCTTGGGGCTGCTCTTGGCGGCCTTCGACTTGCTGCCTGACGCACTCTTCTGTGCCTTGGCGTATCGCTGCAAATTGCGGGTGCCTTTGCTACTGCGCTTTTTTCTATTCGCCGAGGCACTGCTGATGGGGTTGTTGACTTTCATAAATATTTTATCCAAAGATGGTTATGTCTATTAACTAATGCGTTACAAAAATACTATTTTTACCCCTCGCTTTTATATGGCGGCGAATAGAATATAAACATAGATTTGTTAGAAATTTGAATGCGATAAATGAACCGAAAAAATGTGTATTTTTGCGCGTTTTGAAAATAATGTGTCTATGAAGAGATTTATACTTTCTATGCTTGTCTTGCTGTGCGTGTTATCAAGTTTGAATGCACAGGATACAGGAAGGCAGAAAAACAAGAATAAAAAGACGCCCGTGGACTCCACCATGGTGAACCCCGCAGGGGAAGAGAACGCATCGGTGGACCTGAGTGAAGGCCAAAGTGAAGATAGTGAAGGGGGCGACAACAACTACATACCTGGCTTGTTGCATTCGAGCCAAGATGTGTACTTGAACAATACCTCCTACACCTTCAGCATTGCCTATTTCCGTTCCCGTGGATTGGACAACAAATATCAGGATATTTGTTTGAATGGCTTTATGATGAACAGTCTGGTAACCGACCGCGCCTCCTATTCTCAATGGGGAGGGTTGAACCATATTTTCCGTTATCCTGAGAATATTGCGAACATGAATCCGGCCTCCTTCACTTTCGGCAATTTTGGGGGTGCAAGTAACTACAATTTGCGAGCCAGCAATTTCCGCCGTCAGATCAGGGCTACCTATTCCTTGACCAACAGGACTTACAACAATCGGCTTATGCTGACGGGTGCCACGGGCATGATGCGTAATGGCTGGGCAGTTGCCGGATCCCTGTCGGCTCGTTTCGGCAATAATATTTCCTACGTGGAAGGTACCTCCTATAACAGTTTTGCGGGTTTCTTTGCCGCGGAGAAGAAATTCAACGACGCCCATTATCTTGATATCTCTGCATTCGCCTCCTACATTTCCCGAGGTATGCAGTCGAATGCTGTGCAAGAGGTGTATGATCTGCTGAACAACCACTACTATAATGCCAACTGGGGCTGGTACCAGGGCAAACAGCGAAACGCCCGTATGCGTACCACCTGCGAACCAGTCATTATGCTGACCCACACCTACGCACCCAAGGGCAACAAGCTGTTTGTACAGTCCACTATTGCCACCTCTTTCGGACGTAACAATACAACCGCCCTGAACTGGTACGATGTGCCTGACCCGCGCCCTGACTATTACCGCTATCTGCCCTCCTATCAAATTTCCAATGGCGACACAAACGGCTATTATGGCAATATTTTTGACTATTGGGCTACCAATGACGAGTCCTACACGCAGATTAATTGGGATAAGATGTATGAAGTAAGAAGTAGGAAGTAACAAGGTGATAGGAGTTGGGAATTGATAATTGG
>CALDIA010000118.1 GCA_937901455.1 uncultured Bacteroidales bacterium
CCTGTTCAATAGGGTTCTGGGTGGCCAACACGAAGAAAGGGTCAGGCAATGCATAAGTAGTGCCATTCATACTGACAGAGCGCTCCTGCATAGCCTCCAGCAAAGCTGATTGTGTCTTGGGAGGCGTTCTGTTAATCTCGTCTGCCAACACAATATTTGCGAAAACAGGACCCTTCACAAACTTGAAATTACGGTTGTCGTCCAAAATCTCTGCACCCATGATGTCAGAAGGCATCAGGTCTGGGGTGAATTGGATACGGTTGTAGCTCATATCCACCGCCTTGGCTATTGTTGTAATCATCAATGTTTTTGCCAAACCGGGCACACCTATCAGCAAAGCATGACTGCGGCTGAACATCGACATCAGGATATTCTTCACCACCTCATCTTGCCCAACTATCACCTTGGCTATCTCACTTTTAAGCTCCTTATACTTCTCAACAAAAGCCTCTATGGCTTCTACATCGTTCTTATATTCTTGATTCATTATGATAATTGTTTACGGAATCTGCCATTTAGTAACGAAATCACACGTTTTATATTGTGCACTTAACCTTATGCTGGTCACTTTCACTTTCTCTATAATCCACTTTTCCAGTTCGTCATACTTCTTGCTTTCCAGTGCGGCATTCTTGATCATGTCATAGTCTTCCACTATGTTTGCCTTATGCTCGCTGACTTTTTCCTTGAGATAGAGAATTCTGTAGGCCATCAACCCATCATCGTTCACAAAGGGCACGCATTCAGAATACTCGCCAGGTATCAACTTGTTGATTGTGACGAATGTCGCCTCATCAAGCGTTTGTTTGTCGAAATTATTAGAATTGGTATAGGGATTGATTGCCAGGCCTCCATTGTCCTTGGTAGAGCCCTCCGAAAAACGCTTGGCAGCCTGGTCTATAGGGAGTTTTTCGTTGATGATGATGTTGCGCACGCTATCGAGATAGGTGATGGCCTTCACCTGTTCATCGGCAGATGGCTTGGGTTGGATGAGAATGTGAGCCACATGGATGGATTCGCCCCTGCGTTCAATCATCTGGATGATATGATAGCCCGCCTGGGTTTTGATAACTTGTGACACTTCGCCAGATTTGAGGTTGAAGGCTGCGGCTTCAAACTCTGGGTAAAGGGTTCCGCGCTCCACAAAGCCCAGGTCACCACCACGCGATGCGCTACCGGGGTCGTCAGAATAGAGTCGCGCCAGCATTGACATCTTCTCGCCGCGCAAGATACGCTCCCGATACTCGTTGAGGCGTTCCTTGACGGCCAACACCTCCTCGTCGCTGACTGGCGGGATCTTCACAATCTCGCCAAACACATAAGTGGTGGGCACCATTGGCATGCTGTCAGTGTTAATCTCTGCAGCAAACTTCTTCACCTCCGAAGGCGTAATGGTGATATCGCCCGTGATGTTGTACTGCACCTGCTCAATCAGGGCCTGCTCCCGCATCATCTCCCTCATCTCCTTCTTGATATCCGTCATCGACTTCTTAAAGTAATTCTCGATATACTTCACATCGCCTCCCACCTGCTGTAGAAAATAGGAGATCTGCGAATTGAGCCGGTATTCAACCTCCTCGTCAGTAACCTCAATACTGTCCAAGTCGGCCTGATGCAACATCAGCTTGTTAAAGACCAAGTTCTCCAGAATCTGGCATCGCACCTCTTCAGGATTGTCAATGTTACGGTACTGCGCTTTATAGTCCAGATAATGCTTCTCAAGGTCCGACTGCAGAATCACTTCCTTGCCGACAATAGCCACAATACCGTCCACCATAGTGCCTCCGCCCTGGGCAAATGCCATTAGCCCGACGCAGATGCTGATGATACTTATGAATAGTCTCTTCATACCCGACAAACAGTTATTTGTTATGAATAGTGATATCTTTTAAATCAGGGTGCGAAAATACAAAAAAAAGAAGACAAATGCCTTCTTTTATTCTTCACAGTCTTTATCGCAATCAAAAGATTATTTTCTGCCTAAGCTCTCGTCAGAAACTGTCAATTTTTTTCTGCCTTTCGCTCTGCGAGCAGCCAATACGCGACGACCGTTGGCGGTAGACATTCTCTCTCTGAAACCATGTTTATGTCTACGTCTCGTGTTTGAAGGTTGATATGTTCTTTTCATCTCTGTATGATTTTATTGTCGTTTTAAGGACGGCAAAAATACACTTTTTTTCGTTTCCTCCAAACTTCCTGCACATTTTTATTTTTCAGGCAAAGACACAAAAAACGGAACTTGCACCATACTGTTAATCAGTTATATACGTCCAGTATTCAAAATTTAAAATCAACTATTTTAGTAAAAAAAGAATGGCCCCATTGGAAAATTATCAACAGTTTTGAATGAATTACTGGCTAAAAAACGCAAATCGCAACGATGGCAACAAAGGGGAATTTATTTTTAATGAAATTTGGTTAATATAAATACGTAATTTTTGTTATTATTGCTTTTCCTAATCAAGTGCGAAAAAAATATAAAGTTATGATAAAGAAGATTGCCCTTTCGTTTGGATTTATTTTATTGGTTTTCAATTATATGTCTTTTTCTCAGACTGAAAACCCCTATGCTGATTTCAATCCTGAATCATTAAAGGAAAATGCAAAATATGTGCGAAATTTCGCCCCAAACAATTATGATGAGAAGATTTTGTATGCCTGTTTGACTGAAATGATAGACATGGCTCGACAGGAGTACGCCTTTCTGCCCGTCATGAAACACGATGAGAACTTAGACTCCACAGCGCAGTTCCAAGCCGACCACATGGCTTCTAAGGATGAGAAGACCGAGGAGAACGTGGCACCTTACAAGACTATTTTCTATCGTCTGCGGAAATATGATCTCGCAGGCAACGGCACCGAGTTAATTGCCAAAACCAAAGCCTATCTCGGTGAGAAAGAGTATTCTTACTACGACCTCTGCTTTGCCACCGTGCAGTCGTTTCTTAAGAACATCAAGACCGCCGTGGTGCTGTTAGATGGGCAGTACACCTATCTCGGCATCGGCTTCAATACCGACAAACTGATGAAGAATATGTATCTGTCGTGCGTGCTGACCAATGACCGTGCCTTCAACTACAACAAACCTGGCTACAGCGTGAAAGATCTGCCCTACACCAAATCATCCAACAGCTTAAAGCCTTACGATGACCGCGTATGCAAAAAATGCGCCACGGAGCCCGGACTGGAAATACTGTCCGAGTACGTGAAAATGCACAAGGACGGAGCTGTTTATATGGAGTGTGATGATGCCAAAGGTTTGAAGAAACTCATAGGCAAAGAGGGTGACGCCATTGTGATTGACTTTGTACAGCAGAGCAACTACGGCTGCCATAACGCCACTACCGACTACAACCTTTCGCACAGGGGCTTTATTTCTAAGCCTATCACCTATGAAAAGATGATGTCTGCTAACGAAAACACCAATGCCAAAAGCAATAAAATCATAGCCAAGTTGGCAGACTTGCCAGTTGAAATCAGCGAGGATGCAGATGTGAACATCCACATTTTGGTCTTGAAAGAGGGCAACCGCGTATGTCGTACCATTATCCCCAAGAAAATAGAGGTGAAATCGGCCGACTACGAAGAGAAGATCATGTACGTGAAAGATCTCGCAGGCATTAAGAGCAAAGGCGAGTGGGTAGCCACTGCCGAGACAGGCGACTTCAGCGTGACCTTCCCCTACGACCTGAAGAAAACCGACTACACCTCGGCCGCATTCGCCAGCCAGCTCAAGGAGGTGAACGTACCCGAATACAAGGTGAACAGCATAGAAATCATCGCCCACAACTCCCCCAACTACTACCAAGATGCCAACTATCAGAAGATCCAGCAAAAGCGCGCCGATTTTCTGAAAAAAGACCTCCAAACCCGTTATCCTGGCGTGGACATCACCGTTTCCTACGACTTCTGCTATGAAAAATTCAAAAAAGACATCAATAGCCACCCCGAATATTACGACCTTGGCTTCGACGATCTGCCCACCATGGCCCGCAAACTGAAAAACGACAGTTGGGCACTGAAGACACTCGACAGCGGCTATCTATCTCCGTGTCGATTCTACGAAATCAAATATCTGGTTACTTTCCAAAATGAGACCAAAACAGAAGAACAGAAGTTTGTGACCTGGAAATTCAACCAAGCTCTTTCGGAAAAAAACACCGGGTTGGCCATGTCAATAGAAAACTACATGATGGACCAGGTGGAAAAGGGCAAATACACTTCCAGTTTCCTGAAAGAGATGCAAATCCCGATGAAGAAGGAGTATCAGACGTTACTGAACAACAAATTGTACATGCAGTACTTCTTTTCTTCCAAGCTCACTCCTGAAATTGCCAAGGAGATGACGCAGATTTACAACCTCAACCCTGCCAACGTACTGTTGTCATACAACACGACCATCGGTGCGGTAAAAGCCGCCACCATCCAGTCTGTTACCGACATTGCCAAGACCCAAGCCGACATTGACAAGTTGTACACCATCCCCGCCATTCCTAAAGACCGGGCAAATGCCCTCAACATGGAGTATCAATTCAAGGTAGTTAACTACCTCGACACCGTGCCTGTCACAACGGAGACAGCCGCCTTGAAAACAGCTACCTTCGCTAAAATCAAGGAAATTCGGAACCACAAATTAGACAGTTGGAAAAATGCCTACAAGTTGGCATCCTACTTTGTGAAACAATATGACTATCAATATGCCTGCTCCTTAATGAATCCCTTTTTGGATGACCCCACCATCTCTGAGGATTTCATATTCTCATATATTTCCATAGCGGCTCATCGCGAGGAGACCTTCCTCAGTGGACTCTTCACCAAGGCTGTACAGTTGGCCAAAGACAAAAACGCACCCCGTTTGTGCGGCTTATTCGACAAGTTGCCGGCTTGTGTATTGGAAAACTCGGATGTTAAGAAAATAATTTGTAAGGAATGCAGATAGAACCGACCGACTCGCTCGAACAGCAGAAAGACGAATTATACGAACACTATCGTTTTGTAGTGGACCCTGGCACGGAGTTGTTGCGTATTGACAAGTACTTGTTCAATCTGATTCGCAACACTTCACGCAACAAAGTACAGCAGGCGGCCAAAGCCGGGTGCATCCTCGTTAATGGCAAGGCTGAAAAGCAAAACTACAAGGTGCATCCGAACGATGTCATCACCGTGCTGATGCCCAACCCTCCGCGTGACACCGAGATTCTTCCGGAAGACATTCCGTTACAGATAGCGTATGAAGATGACGACCTGCTGATTATCAATAAAGAGGCCGGTATGGTAGTGCACCCCGCCTATGGCAATTACACCGGCACCATGGTGAATGCACTCTACTATTACCTGAAAGATCAAACGTTGCCCGATGGAACGCCCATGAAACCGCTCTTAGTACACCGCATCGACAAAAACACATCCGGCCTCCTTGCAGTCGCCAAGAATGAAATCGCGCAAATGCGTTTGGCTAAGGTCTTTTTCGACCACAACATAGATCGCAAATACTGGGCATTGGCTTGGGGCGACTTTGAGGAGGACGAGGGAACCATCATCGGCAATGTCGGCCGCCATCCCAAGGATCGTATGGTCATGACCGTATTCCCTGAAGGCAGTGAACAAGGGAAACACGCCGTCACCCATTGGCGCGTCATCGAGCGCTTCGGCTATGTCACCCTGCTGGAGTGCCAGTTGGAGACCGGGCGCACCCACCAGATCCGCGTGCACCTACAGTCCATCGGACACCCGCTCTTCAACGATGAAGCGTATGGCGGCAACCGTATACTAAAAGGAACTACCTTTACGAAATACCAGCAATTCATCCGCAACTGCTTTGCCCTGATGCCCCGGCAAGCACTACATGCCAAGTCGCTGGGTTTTACACACCCCACGACCGGAAACTTCATCCAATTCGATTCTGAACTGCCAGAAGACTTTGCCGCTGTAGTAGAGAAATGGAGGGGGTATGTGGAAAACAGGCCGTTGGAAGAGGAGTAGTACTTGGACAGAAAATATAATTGAACACACATAGGAGTATGGCACGCCCGATGTAATGATAGCCGCTTGGGGCGGACTGTACGAGGAGAACCATATCTGCTTTAGCCTGAGCAAGCACAAGACCACCGACAACTTGGCCTCAACAAGGCCTTCACCCTCAGCTACGCCGACGCCCGCACGGTGGTTGAGAGCGACTATTTCGGTATTGTCAGCGGCAACACCAACTTTACGACAACGTTCCGTCCCATGCTGAACACGCCCCGCCGACCCGTGACCACGTTCACGTCGGCGTATTTCAAACGGCTCAGATGGTCCTGGTAGCAGGCATTGGTAAGGTTGTCGGCTATGACATGCAGCTCAAAAGCCTTTCTTCCCTTTATCTTGATGTCTGTCCCGACCGAAAGGCCCAGGAGCACGTAGGAGGGCGTCGGTGTTTCGGTATCGTAGGCCGCAAAGCAGTGGCTCTGCCGCAAATACCAGTCCAAGTGTGCGGCAACATACGCATTGTCGAACACTTTAGCTTTGTGCGTGATTTCATATTTGACATTACCCGTGAGCCGAGGGGCGGGAGTCATGGGCAACCACCTCATCTTCCGGGGTTGGCGTAGCAACTGCGCATTGACGTACGAGAAGTTGACAGCGAGGTGCAACGAGTGGATAGGGTGACAATCCAAACTGGCCTCGAGCCCCCACAGCAAGGCATTCCCCTGGGCGTACTCGAACGTCATTAGATCAGGCTCTATCACGCTGTCGATGCGGTGCAAATAAATGTAATTCCGGATGTGGTTGACAAACATCGATGCTTGAAACTCCACATATTTGTTGGCATAATCAATTGTGAAGTCGGTCTGCCAACTGTATTCTGGTTTAAAGTGGCGATTGCCGATCTCGTAGCGCAACGAGCCCTCATGCTCGCCGTTGGAGGCCAATTCGCTGATATTGGGGGCACGATAGCCTCGCGCCATGTTGAACTTCAAGTCCAAATGCTTCGTAACCTCAAAAGTAGCGCCCAAACTGCCCGTCACTCCGTTGAAGTGCCGCCTGAAATCCGTGAAACGCTCCCCATCTCCTTCCTTAAGTCCTTTGGAACTTAAATAGCGGTGGTCATAGCGCAGGCCACCGCTCAAGTTCCAACGATTCCAAGACTTCGACGCTGTGGCATAAACCCCAAAATCAAACAAGCCATAATCGGGAATGAGATATTCTTCGCCAAGGTTCAGGGATTTCTGCCCCATGCCGTTCACACCAGTCGAAAACTTCCATCCCTTAATCTTTTCCGAAACATAGCGGAAATCATAGTTCAGGGTATGGAGTTGCAGGTAAAGCCCGTATTTATCAGGCGATTCCTCATACTCCTTACGCTGGTTCTGCTGATAGCCCATAATAAGCTTCAGTTGACCCAATTTCAGTCTGACAGAGGTTTCGGAAACGGCCTTGCAGTGATGGACCCGCTGATAGGGCAAGGCATTACGATAGGTTCTCACATGTTCCACCTCGGAGAGCAATTCGCCCGTTATCGTATCGCGCTCGCCCTCCACGATACTCGGGTTAAGGTTATAATAACCGAATTTGAGGGTAGATATTCCCCAGCTTTTCATCAGCCCGACTTTGGCCGAAAAGGCTCTCTCATAAAATTGGGAATTAGGGACATAGCCATCGTAGCGGTTTTTATAGGCATGGGCATGCTTCTCACTATAGCGTACGTCCCAAAAGTATCCCTTGTGGTTGCCACCCAAGTTAATCGATCCTCCAAAAAGTCCATTATTGGTCTGATATTCAGCATTAACACTTCCTTTAAGGGTGCCTTTGGGCAAAATAGGATACCCTTTCAGCACTAAAACGCCGCCCAAGGCATCGGAACCGTACATCAGGCTGGCAGGACCTTTCAGTATTTCAACCGTACCCACCTCGTTAGCATCGATTTCAAGGCCGTGCTCATCGCCCCACTGCTGACCCTCCTGCCGGATACCGTCGTTGACGACCACGATGCGGTTGTACCCCAAACCGCGAATAACGGGCTTCGAGATGCCACCGCCAGTGGTGATTTGCGCCATACCGGGCATTTTGGCCAAGGCATCAATGAGGTTGAGAGAGGGCAACTCATGCAGCTCCTTCGCTTTGAGGATAGTGATTGGCAGGGGCGATTCCTTCATCTTCATGTCGCCCAAGGCTCCCGTAATTGTCACCTCTTTCAGTTCCAAATGTTTGAAAAACATATCTGTAGAGTCAATCTGACCCTGTGCTGCCGCCGACAATATACATACCAGCGACAAACCTAAAAACAATTTCTTCATTTTTTGGTCTTGCTAATAAATTTTAATTGTAGTAAATTGATTTTCTGAAATCTACTACAAGACCGGGGGCGCGCGTGAAGAGGAGGAGAGTATAAAAGCCGGCTCGATGTTGTTAACCGGCTCGGACACCAGCGCCACCGCTTTCGGCAAAATGACAAGCGAAGCGATTTGGAATGCTTGCTCATAAGGGGTCTGCAGAAACTGACAAAGCAAACAGTCATCATCAAGCACTATCTTGGAAAAAATGCCCTGCTCTGCTGATGGATTGCAACAGCTGCTGATATGGTGGGTATGAAAGGAGGCAAGTAGCAGCATCGGCAGATATACCGCCAAAAGCAGATACACCGATATCTTATTGCTTCGTTTCATCATTTTGATAGATTGATTGCCAAGGAAAAATCAATTTCTTGCGGTGCAAAAATACAAAAATCGGAGCTATGTACACTATCACAAACGAGTGCGAGTTCGGAAAATCCTTTGTAAGTACCTGCTCCACTACAAGTTGCACAAGAAAGAAGGGCTATGCTATGAGGCGTATATTTATCTTAGGGGTATTACTACGTTCCCTACCCCACCATATACTCCTTTAACACACCCGCTATCATATTATATTTCTCTTCCAGCATAGCTTGGGTGCGAGCCTCCATAAGCAGTCGCAGATACGGTTCCGTATTGGAAGGACGAATGTTGAACCACCAATCGGCAAACTCCAGGCGATATCCATCGAAGTCCATTACCTTGACAGGGGTCTCCTGTTCACAGCAATAATTCTTTACCGCCTCCATGGCACCTGCCTTGTCTTCAATCGTGAAGTTAATCTCCCCGGAGTTGGCATACTGCCGAATGTTTCCTATCAACTGAGACACTGAAATACCGACCTTCTTCATCTTGTCGAAGACATACAAAGCCACTTGTGAGGCAATCATGGCCGAGTCGGAATAGAAAAAATCGCGAAAATAGTAGTGGCCGGCATACTCGCCACCAAAAGCGCCATCAATCTCTCTGAGTTTCATGGCTGCATAGGCACGACCCACCCGCCAGATCTCCACCTCACGACCAAGCTTCTCGATATATTCCGCCACTGATTTGGAGGTCCTGATATCTTGTATTACCTTCCCTTCATACCCCTTCTCCTCTATAAAAAAATGGCCTAATACTGCAATGATCAGGTCAGGTGGAATAAAATCACCATGCTCATCCACAAACATAACTCTGTCGGCATCACCATCAAAGATAATCCCGATGTCGGCATGCGTTTCGCGAACTTTCTCCTGCAGGGCGACAATATTCTCCAGTTCTAAAGGGTTAGCTTCATGGTTAGGAAAAGAGCCGTCTAACGTATCGAAAAGATAGTGCGGGGCGTTGCCAAAGATCTCTTTCACCAAGATGGAAGCCATGCCGTTGCTACAGTCCATCACCATGTTGAGGCCAGACAGATCATGGTGATACTGCGACTGAAAAGCCAAATATTCATCCTTGACATCGTAGGGAATCACCTTCCCATGTTGGGAAGAAACTATCACAGCCTCCTCCTTAATGCATCGTTCCAACTCGCCCAAACCTGTATCAAAGCCAACGGGCAACGCATCAGTAGTGGAAACCTTAAGGCCATTGTACTCCTTGGGATTATGGGAAGCAGTAATCATGACCGATGCATCAAAATGATGATGAGCCGTAAAATAGTACACCATTGGTGTAGTGGTCAAGCCCATATCATACACATCGGCGCCTGCATCCGTTATGCCTAACGCAAGTGCCTCGAAAAGCTTCGGTGTGGAAAGACGCATGTCGCGACCCACCAGCACCTTGTCGGCATGTAACAATGATGGAAGAAAATAACCGAACCTATAGACGGTGTCCAGATCAAAATCCTTCCCAAAAATTCCTCTGAAATCATATGCTTTGAAAGCGCCCATAATTAGATGTTTTTATCGCCTTTCTCTGACAGGGAACTGATACGATTTTGCACCATATTTTTCCAGCGGATAAAGGCGGATGTTTTAATATCGAATAATAAATCGTAAAAAGTACGTGCCCAATAGTTGTTGGTACCAAAGCCGCCAGGTATTTTCAAAAAATTCTCGACCAGTACCGGCTCCGAGGAGGCTGTTTTAGCAATCACCACCCAGATGGAGGCCCTCTTGATGATAGAGTCGAAATAATCTACAATAAACGAGAGGGAGAACGACACCTGCGTGTCATAGGAAAACGATGCCACATAGGCGCACACCTGATCTTCATTGAGGATGTCTGCGTGTGATATCACCTTGCATAGCAGATGGGAAGCCTTAATGCCCTTGTTGAGTTTCGTCACCCTGGAGAGGTCATAGTGCATGATTGGCTTTTGAAAACTGAGTCGGATGTCGTACTTTTTCTGGTTGTTGATAATGGCGGTATTCCATCCGAAAAGATAGTACTGCAATACCTCTTGAGGGTACTCAAAGCCTTGCCGTGTGAACTTGGCCTTTGAAAAATCAATACCTGTCCAAAGAAGTTCTCTTTGGTTTAAAAATTCTATGAACAGGTCTTCGTTTAAGTACATGCAGTATTTTTTTGGGCGTGGCAAAGGTACATCAAAAAGTTGATTCTCCCAAAGGAATCTGCAAAAAAAATGTTCATCTGTGCCAGCATCCACCATATTAAAGAAATGCATGCTGATCATTCCAATTGTCGTAGTCTCGATATTTTTGAGTATTTTTGCGGCTTAAAATAAAGTATCACACACACGTGCAATAATTTTCAGATTTGGGAGTTATTACCATATTGTTTTAAAGGAAATGAGTAAAAAAGAAAAGCATAAATTTTCTACCAAGAGTTGGGGGTTCCAACTGCTTTTGGCGGTTTTGGTATCCATTATCCTTCTGGCACTGGTGGTATTGTCCTTACGATTGTTCACACGTCATGGCAAGGAATTTGAGATGCCGGACTATCGTGGACAGTCTTCAGAGATGCTCACGCAGACGCACAGCAAGGAAGGGTTTGTGTTTGTAGTAAACGAGCAACGTTATGAGGAGGGGGCCAAGCCGGGTGCCGTTTTGGCACAGGATCCCATGGCTGGCGAAAAGGTAAAGCGAGGCCGCAAAGTATATCTGACAGTGGCCGCCGCCGAGCCACCGACCATCAAGTTGCCTGAACTCCGCGAGATCCCTTTCAGTCAAGCCAAGATTATGCTCGAATCGCAAGGCCTGGTGCTTGACAAGGTTATCGAGAAACCCAGCCCTTACGAGAATCTGGTGCTCGATGTGCTCTACCGTGGCCATGCCGTCGGGTCAGGGATCGACATCAAGATGGGTGAGAAAATCACATTGGTGGTCGGCAAAAACATTAATGTACTGCCCGATTCTGTAGTTACTGAAGAATAACCAACAACAAAGTAATAGCAACTGTATGAAATTTCCAAAGACTGCGTTCGCAATAGCGATAATGATAGGGACCATGGCCTTCAGCCTCCCAGCCCAAGAGATAGTGACGGGTATCACACATAATGTCGCCATCCAGAAGGCCGCCAAGTTGATTTCAACTTCCGAGCAAAAGGATGACATCCCCGCTATCAAACTCCCGTTTTTTGACGACTTTTCCTCTTACACTGGTTATCCCGATCAGATGCGGTGGCAAGACCGGCAAGGCTTTGTCAATGAAACTTACCCTATTTACCCGCCATCCATCGGAGTGGTGACATTGGACCTTTTGGACGAGCATGGCAACGTGTATGCACAAGCTGAGCGCACCCCTTTTCCGGCCGACACCCTGACATCAAGACCCATCCGGCTCGACAGCAACTTCACGTTTCATCGGCCCATGAGCATTGCCGATTCGTTGTACCTGAGCTTCTACTACCAACCTGGTGGTGGATGCAAAACCACACCCGCCGTGGCATGGGAACGCATTGGCGATGCCCCTGAATTCGATGATGAGCTGATTTTAGAATTCGGCTATGCTACTGGCAATATGGTCTTCACCGGCTTTGAATACGGCACCTATGTGATTGAAGAGGGACAATACTTCATCGCTGGCGACACCATCGAGAATCCCTTTATCCCAGGCACCTACTACATCTTTGAGAGCAATGCCTTCGGGGGCGAGGTCATCATGATGCCCTCCGACTCCATCTTTGGCCCAGAATACGTATGGAACGAAGTGTGGTCCACCCATGGCGTCACCCTTGACGAATGGCTTGCCGACAACCCTCTCAACTACTTCAAGCAGGTGCTGATCCCCATTACCGACCCCCAATACCTGCGCAACAACTTCCAGTTCCGCTTCCGCAACTATGCCAGTCTCGACCTGGACAGCTGGAGTGGCACCAACATTGTGGGCTGGGCCAGCAACTGCGACCACTGGCACATCGACTACGTAATCTTGGATGTGGACCGCAATATCAACGACCTCTACCCAAACGATGTGGCCTTTGTAAGCCCTACCACCTCCGCCCTTGCCCTGTATCAGTCCATGCCTTGGAAGCAGTTTCGCAGCACCGACATGGCCTCCGCTTTCCACAATGAGCTGGCTAACATCTCTTCCGGGATGAAGAACACCTTCTACAACTATTCTGTCAGAAAAGCGCCAAACACCCACGTGTACACCTCCACGGTGAACAATGAAAACGCCCAGCCCTACTACAACTCAGGGTTGCACGAGTATCCATACCATGCAGAACCTTCCATCAACTTCACTTATGAGTATGACGGGGCTGACAGCGCCACCTTCTATATTACCCACGTTTTCAGGATGGAAGGTGCCAACGACGAGTGCCTCTCCAATGACACCTGCCGATTTGAGCAGAAATTCTACAACTATTATGCCTATGACGATGGCACTGCAGAGGCTGGTTATAGCCTGCTCTCCAGCATGACCGCTCCCGATGCCTCATTAGCCCTGCAGTTCACACTTGCCGTGCCCGACACCTTACGAAGCGTGCGCATGTGGTTCAACAGCGTGCTCGACAACGAAAACTTTGAAGAGTTCACCCTGATGGTCTGGGACGATGACAACGGCCAACCTGGCAACGTCATCTACTCACTCCCTGCCCAGTTGCCCAATCATGCTGATGAATTTCTGGATTTTGTCAGTTACTATCCCGAAGAACCCGTCTATGTAAACGGCACCTTCTACGTTGGCTTCAGACAAACCCATGCCGTCCAACTGAACCTTGGATTTGACCAGAACAATGATGCCAGAGGGCATATCTTCTACAAGACCTCCAACAACTGGAACCAATCGTTCTACAAAGGCGCGCCGATGATCAGACCGGTGCTCGGCAAATACTTCGACCATTCCGCCATTCCTGATATACCCGAACAGGCCATTCGCTGCTATCCGAACCCCACTACTGGCATGGTGCACGTGGAAGGACTCAGCAACAACCAGTCGGTGTCATGCCACGTGCTGGATATCTACGGCCGCACACTCAAGACTGAAAACCTAAGTGATGCCTGCGTAAACCTCAACGACCTTACCCCCGGCATTTATATCCTCCAATTTATAGATGGCTCCCAACTGATTAAAACCGAGAAAATAATAAGACAATAACATATGAAACTGAACCTTACAAGACCCATAGTATTCTTTGATTTGGAAACCACCGGCTTAAATGTCGGCTCCGACAAGATTGTTGAACTCGCAATGATCAAGGTGATGCCTGACGGGGAGGAAATTGAGCGCACTGAGTTCTTCAACCCTGAGCGTCACATTCCTGAAGAGGTCTCCGCTATCCATGGCATCTATGATGCCGATGTGGCCGACAAGCCCACCTTTGCACAGATGGCCGATGATCTGCTGAACTTCATTGGCGATGCCGATCTCGCTGGCTACAATTCCAACAAATTTGACGTGCCTCTGCTCGTAGAAGAGTTCCTACGCTGTGGCAAAGCTTTCGACTTGCGCAATCGACAACTCATTGATGTACAAAATATCTTTCACAAAATGGAGCCCCGCACCTTGGTGGCCGCCTACCGCTTCTATTGCAACCAAGACCTCAACGACGCCCATCAGGCTCTCGCCGACACCAAAGCCACCTACGAGGTATTGAAAGCCCAACTTGACAAATACGATGGCGTAGAACATACCGATCCGAAAACCAAACAAAAATCCTGCCCTGTAAAGAACGACATTAAAGCCCTAAGCAACTTCACCAGAGATATCTTCTCGGTGGATCTGGCAGGACATATCGTCTTCGACAAGAATCAGGTACCCGTCTTTAACTTCGGCAAACACAAGTCTGTTCCTGTAAAGCAGGTCTTCTTGAAAGAGCCCGCCTACTATGATTGGATGATGAAAGCCGATTTCCCGCTCTACACCAAACAGGTGATCACCCAAATATATCACGAAGCCTGTCTGGAAAAAAAGTTCAGTCGGTAAACAATTCTGCTACTTGATAATTCTATCCTGATTATTCGCAAGAAACGATTTCCAATCGGTAACCTTGGTGGTACCGAAAGTAAATTTGTGCTGGTAGAAATGGCACACCGCTGCCGCCAAAGAGTCAGTGGCGTCAAGATAAGGATAGGCATCAGTCAACTTGTACATGCGGGCCAACATGTCGGCAACCTGCTCCTTGGAGGCATTGCCATTACCTGTGATTGCCTGTTTGATTTTTCTGGGAGAATACTCATACACCTCCATGTCGGCATGCAGGCATGCTGCTATCACCACGCCCTGCGCACGACCCAACTTGAGCATTGACTGTACGTTCTTACCGTAAAAAGGAGCCTCGATAGCCAAAGTGTCAGGTTGATACTGTTCAATCAAGGCATTCGTTTTCTCATAAATGAAACGCAACTTGGCATACTGGTCTGGCAACTTCTTCATCTGTATTACACTCACCACCACCACCTCCGACTTGTTCAGAAGGGTGTCCAAAATAGCATAGCCCATCACCGATGTGCCCGGGTCAATGCCCAATATACGATGTTTCTGCTCCTCCATGTTGTGTTACTTGGTAAATGTGAGTGTATTATCTTTGTAACTGATAACCGCATGGTGCTCTATCAAAAAATCATTGCCCAAAATCATCTGAATAGGTTTTTTCCTTAACAGCTGATAACCTTGGTTGATATAGGAAAGATCCAGCAAGGCGAGACCTTTATATAGAGGCAATCGGAAATGCCCTAAACGAAAGTCGGGCATATCCACCAACTGCACGGAAAAGTCGTTACCACCAATACCCGCGTTGATGCCTTCAAAACTTTGCACGGGAATATCTGGGGTCACCTGATGGAAGAAATGGGCATCAAGACAAGTGTGCGAAGCCCCAGTGTCCAATACAATACGCACAGGTGCTCCACCAATGCGACCTCGCAAGATGGTATGATAGTTACCAGGCTCCAGCAACTCAATGTGCACACCAATCTTATATGAACATTGCCTCACAGCCACCGCTTCTTTTTAAAGAATACCAGCAAAAAGACAATAATGACGAAACAGAGTATTATCACTATCCAGAAAGCATAGGGTGATTCGGCGATCGGCAGGCGCACATTCATGCCGTACAATCCGCTGATAAACGTCAACGGCAACACAATGGTGGAGATAATGGTCAGCATACGCATAATCTCGTTCGTCTTGTTGGTCTGCAACGAATCGAACGTACTGGAAAGACCATCCACCAACTCACCATAATCGTCAATCATATCCCACATTTTCTGGTAGAAATCCAGAATATTACCCCAATACTCTTCCATATCATCGGCAAAGCCTACATCACCGCTTTCGAACGACTTGAAAAGCCTAAGTTGCGGCTTAAACATGGTATTGAGTTGGATAATATTCTTTCTGAAACGCGAAATTTGCTCAATGATCTTTTCTGATTTGCTGCTAAACAATTCACGATTGATAATATCCAGTTCCGAGCCCATGCGCTCCACCAAAAGGAAAGTCTCCTTCATCATACTATATAGTATATGATACAGCGTAGCATCAGAGGTACCACTAATATCGTCATCGTCTTCCGGCTCTGGATGAATTTTGGTATAGTTAAACAATTCCTGCACCACATAGTGCGAATTACCCACTGTGATGAGAAATTCCTGTCCCCAGAAAATCTTTGTTTCTTCTGTTCTAACCAAATTGGTCCGTTTGTCAAACAGCGGAAAATGCAACACCATAAAATGGTAGTCGTCGTAACTGTCTATCTTGGGGCGTTGCACAAAACTTGAGCAGTCATCTATATCCAAAGGGTGAAAGTGAAAGTTATCTCTCAAGAAATCCAAATCTTCAACGGTCGGATCTGTGATATGGTGCCATTTATATGTATTGAATTCTATGGTGTCAACCATAATTAACCTCCTTTCTTTAAATGGATTAGACAATCTGTTTCTCTTTACATTGCGATGATATTTTTAGGAATTGCAAAGATAAAAAAAATCCATATATGGAGCGCTTGTTTTTTGCCAAAAAAGAAGCGGGCCCGTCAGGGACCCGCTTACCTTTGTGGATTATATTTAGTCAACCACTAAAATTATTTCACAACGACTTTAGAGGTGTACACTTTACCATTTTGGGAAATCTTCAACATGTACACACCAGCTTTGAAGTTAGAAACATTGATGGTAGTGCTGTTGGAAGCGGTCTCGTTGTACACTTGTTGACCAACCAAGTTGAACATTTGAATAGTGGCAGCCTCGTCACCAGCCAAGGTAACGGTGATGTTGTTGGTAGAAGGATTAGGATAAACGGTGATGATTTCTTTCTCCACATCCTCAACATTCACGTTGGAGCAATCGTTGCAGGTAGCCTTAAAACCGACATAAGGGTGATAGTTAACCATGTTGCCAGATTGATCTATATAAACTTCACCTATACAATATGCACCATAACAGAATATATTGCTCGGACCATAAACAGACCAGTCATTCAACACCAAACCATTGCAGAGATAGTTCATCAACTCCTCAGAACCCTGAGTGTTATATTCAGAACGAGGATCTTTGAGGACGTAAATACGGAAACTGCTGATATCGGTGCCAATCAATGAAGTGGTAGTTCTGGCAACACCAGGGACAAAAGAATAAGTAATGGCATTCACTTTGCCTGTAATATTACTTAAAGCAGCAGGGGCTGCAAAATTCCAATAGTAGAAATAGCCATCTTCATCTGTTGCGGCATTGTCAGCTGTGAGCAGAATGGTGTCAAGAACGATAGTGGCATGTGTATAAGCCATTTGGCTATTTAGATTGGAAAGCGCTGATGCAGAGTGGGTAATGCTGTTGTAAGGAATAAAGTACATTGCAAAAGCAGGATTACCGCCAGAAGTAAGGTTATGGGCACTTTCGTCATCCATATTAACCACATAGGAGAAAATCAGAGTATCTACAACATTGGCATCCATGGCGGTACCACGGGTGTATCTGGCCAAAATTTGCACAGAATCTATACTATAAGAACTTCCTGATGAAATAACGGGAATGTTTTCACCATCACTGGCAAATTCCTCATAAAAGTCAACCCAGTCTCTCCAGAAAAGGTTGTTGGTATGACCAACGCCAAAAAATTGTACAGGAGAGTTACCATCAGAATACGGATAGAGGCCAACGGAATCACACAAAATAGGAGGTGCGAAACCTTCCAACTCCTGACCCCAGTAATACTCCAGGTCATCGATGTAGTTAAACCAATAAGAGGTAGCTGTCTTGGAATCATTGTAAGATTTCACCTCTGGGTTACCAATTTTGATCTTCTCAGGAGCATCCTTAATGACTTTTGGGGCAGGCATCACTTGGGCAACTCCCATAGAAACAATCAAAATAGCTGTTAAAAGTGTAAAAAGCTTTTTCATGTGTTTTTTGATTTAATTGATTAATTGTGAGAATTTATAGATGTTATTTCTTTTCTAAAGTTTAAGCCCGCAAATATACTATTTTTTTGGTTGTGGGTTGAAAAAAAATCTTAATTCAAAAAACAGGAATCTTGTCATTATAAAATGCTGTTTTTAGGTGTTTTATAAAAACATATGCTCACATCAAAAATAACGGCTTTCATATTAGCTCGTAAGGAATAAAAATGTATTTTTGCCACTTTCTTTATTTTAGATACAATTGTTAATTAATATAAGGATAAGATTTCTATGAAAAAGAATGTTTTATGGCTGGCTATTACGCTGGTTGTCGGTATGGCTTACGCCCAAAAACCCCAATTCACCATTGTTAATTCAAACGCCCAAGAAATGATTTTGAAGGTGAATTTCTACGATTATCAGACTTCCGTCATAAGTATGGCTGGACAAACTGCATACCGTCTGCACATGGATGGAGCATATCCCATACTGTCGAACGGCGGGCCAGAATTGCTGGAGGCTGCCGTTTCGATTATCATCCCCGAAAACAGCCAACCTACCGTGGAGGTGATGCAGTCTTCCTACTCAACAATTGAAAATTTCACGCTTGTTCCGTCCAAAGGCAGATTGCTTCGCGATGTGGACCCTTCCACAGTTCCCTACGTGAAGAACATGCAATATCTTATGGACAAAAATTTATGCGAAGACTCCGTACACGTAGGCTCGCCCTATCAATTGCGCGACTACCATGGGGTGGCACTCCAATTTTATCCTTTCGCCTATAATCCCGTACAACGCACATTGCGGGTGTGTTCGGAGATGACTGTTCGTATAAAGTATCACCAGACGGGAACTATCCACAACGTCACAAAGGTGGCTTCTGTCTTTGACAATATTTATCAAGAGCATTTCCTCAACTATGCGCAGACGAAATCCAACCCGGTTGAAGAGTTCGGAGGGATTCTCATCCTGGCACCTGAGAACTTCTGCGCCGCCATGCAGCCATACGCTGATTGGAAAATCAAGAATGGTTATCCCACCACTATTGTACCCCTGTCCGCGGTTGGCAACAACAGTAATACCATCAAGAGTTACATCCAATCATACTACAATACACACAACATTGCTTACGTGATCATAGTGGGAGACAACCAGCAATTTCCAACCCCTACGGTAGGGGGTAATGTGAGCGACAACTACTATACTGAAGTGGCTGGAAACGATGTCTATCCGGATATAATCTTGGGCAAAATATCGGCTGAAACTGTAGAACAGGTTTCCACCCAGGTAAATAAATTCATCCAATACGAGAAAAACCCTCCTATGAGCGCGCACTTCTCCAAATTTTTAGGCATTGCCTCCAGTGAAGGTCCTGGCGACAACAATGAGTATGATTATCAACATATTCGCAATATCGATAATTTATTACAAACCTACACTTACGATGGCGGTTATGAGTTGTTTGATGGCAATCAGGGCGGTTTGGACGCATCTGGCGACCCCACCGCGGCACAAGTAGCCACCGCCGTGAACGCAGGCGTGGGCATCATCAACTATACGGGGCATGGCGCTGAGACATACTGGGTATCATCCAATTTCAGCAACTCGCATGTCAACAACCTCACCAACGACAATCTTCTGCCTTTTATCATCTCGGTAGCTTGCGTCAATGGTGCCTATTCGGGCAGAACCTGTTTCGCGGAGGCTTGGCTACGGGCAACCCATAATGGGCAACCCTCAGGCGCCGTCTCCACCTTGATGTCAACCATCAACCAACCTTGGAACTCGCCCATGTGCGCGCAAGACCACATGAACCAGATCCTGACCGGCACTTCTTCCTATATCTCCCAAAAACACACTTTTGGCGGCATCATCATCAACGGTATCATCAAAATGTTGGACAACTATAACGACAGTGAAGTGGCCCGTACATGGATCATTTTCGGGGACCCGTCCCTGATGGTGCGCACAGCTATGCCACAAACACTAACGGTCAACTACGATGAAATGCAGCCTATAGGAGTAAGCTCCATAGCCTTTACATGCCCCGTTGAGGGAGCCCGCATCACCTTGACGAACCACAATGAAATTATATCCTCCGGTATTGTTGCCAACGGCAGTCTATCTTTAGACATTCCCTCCTCCATCTCTCCTGACGACACCCTATTCATGGTGGCTAATGCACCCAATTATATTCCCGCAGAGGGAACCGTCCAATTTATCGTTCAGGATGGTCCTTATGTAGTTTGCAACAACCTCTCCTTCGTTGACCACGGCAATGGCAATGGAGAAGCCGATTATGGGGAAACCGTCGATATCAACGCCGTGTTCAACAACATGGGCAATCAGACTGCAAACAACATTTCTGCCTCCATCACGACAGAAGACCCCTACATTAACATTATCAACAGCACCGACACCATCAACCAGTTAGACCCCAATACAAACACCACCCGCAGTAACGCCTTCTCTTTCAGTGTTGCCAACAACGTGCCTGCCTTCCATAATGCCACTATTCAGATGACGATTACTTTTGACAATGAGACCAAGACCAAATCGTTTGTAATACCCTTGCATGCTCCTCAACTATCCATTTCCGACAATATACAAATCATGGATGATAATTATGGCAATGGAAACCACCGTTTTGATCTCAATGAAACTACTATTTTAGGCCTTGATGTGCAGAACTTCGGCAATGGCGAAGCTCAGAGCGGCATGGTCTATTTGAACAGCGTGGATGGCAAGATCCACCTCTTCCGCTATCCACAAGCGGTCTCTCCGTTAGGTGTTCAAAATACGCAGATCGCCTATTTCAAAGCCAGAGCTGAATCTTCCATCACCATTCCCACCATCGCTGAGCTTCGCGCTATATATCGCTCAGGCGAATATATGGCCGAGAAAACCATCTATGTCAAGATTGGTGCTCAAACAGAAGATTGGGAGAGTGGTGATTTTACCTCCTACAACTGGAACCAGGGCAGCAACAACAAGTGGATTGTCACTACCCAAACCCCCTATGAAGGCGATTATGCCGTGCGCTCCGCCAATATCGGCAACAGCGCATCCAGTACGCTGTCCATCAATTGGACCAATAGTCAACCCGACTCCATATCTTTCTACTATTTAGTCTCTTCAGAAAGCGATTACGACTTCCTCACGTTCCGCATTGACAATAGTGAGAAGGGGAAGTGGAGTGGAGAGATCGGCTGGTCCCGCGCTGCTTTCTATGTGCCAGCCGGGCAGCACACCTTCACATGGGTATATAGCAAAGACAACTACATGACCGCAGGCAGGGACTTAGCCATGATCGATTACGTGGAGCTGCCGGCAAACAGCGTGGCTACGGGTATCGAGGACCTTACCCAAACAAGCTCCAGTATCTCCGTCATACCTAATCCAACCACCGACATCGTTCGAGTTATAGTGGATGAAAACACAAATCTTGACCATCTGCACTACCAATTGTACGACATGTCCGGCAGATTACTACAGAGCGATAACTTGCATGACAACATGTCTTCCATCTCTTTGGGTCGCTACGCCAGAGGCATGTATTACATAGTAATTAGCGATGCCCACGAAATACTCTTCAATACCAAAATCATTAAGCAATAAATGACTGACAAGCAAAAACCTCTTATCTTAGTAGTAAACGATGACGGCTATGAGGCAAAAGGCCTGAAAGCTATGGTGGAAATAGCCAAAACATTTGGTGAAGTGGTTGTAGTAGTACCCGACAGGGTGCGCTCTGCCAACGGACACGCCATCACCATGAATGAACCGCTACATGTGCGGCAATACCTTCAAGAAGACGGGGTGGCTTATTGGCGTACCAATGGCACGCCCGTGGACTGCGTGAAGCTCGGACAACGCGTTGTGCTGCGTAACCGCCACATCGACTTGGTGCTTTCCGGCATTAACCACGGCTCCAACTCCTCGGTCAGCGTACTCTACTCTGGCACTATGGGAGCCGCCATAGAAGCCTCCTTCGAGTACCCCGCGGTAGGTCTATCTCTCTTGGACTACTCCCCCGATGCCGACTTCACCGCTGCCATCCATTTTGGAAAACGCATTGTGAAGAGCATATTGGAGAACGGTCTCCCCGCTCATACCTGCCTGAATGTCAATTTCCCCAATGTCTCTACTGAGGAAATCAAAGGCATCAAGATCACTCGCCAAACCGATGGCTACTGGTATGAAGATATGGAGGAACGTGTGGACCCCTATGGCCGCAAGTACTACTGGCTAACAGGTTACCTTGTTGACACTGACCAGCAACCCGACACCTGCGAGTGGGCTCTCAAACACAATTATATCTCAGTTCAGCCCGTTCATTACGATATGACAGACTACAAGCATTTTAACGACATAAAATATTTAGAAGATGTTGAATAAACTACGAAAAGACTCCTATGTAATCGGCATCCTATTGGGTGTGATAGTACCCGCCTTGTGTTTTGGCATTCTCTATGCCATCCTAATGCTAATGGTGCATTTCCAGCCCACCATGCTGGTCAACAACCCCAACCTGATGAGAACCATTCTCCCGAAACTCGTGCTGATTGGCATGATTCCCTCCATATTGTTGCTACGGCATTATCTGGTTACCTTGGAATATGACAAAACCGGACGGGGAATCCTGATAGCCACCTTTGTCATTGCTATTGTTTTTGCTATCCTTCACTTCGTCATATAAGTACTACAATATTAAGACACCATCCAAAAACAAGCCCGGTCATTACAACCGGGCCTTTTGTTACAGGACATTAGCCAATTGTTCCTTCATCTTTTCCAGTTCATCTTTCATCCTCACCACAATCTGCTGGATTTGGAAATCATTGGATTTGGAACCAAGCGTGTTGATTTCTCGACCGCACTCTTGTACAATAAACGATAGTTTCTTACCGTTGGCGTGCGCATCATTCATCGTTTCCAAAAAATAGTTGCAATGTTTTCGCAGCCGGACTTTCTCTTCAGTAATATCTAACTTCTCAAGATAATAGAATATCTCCTGTTCAAAACGGTTAGGGTCGTAAGTGGCTCGTAGATTCATTTCTTCGAGGCCCTTCTCGAATTTTGCACGTAGCAAAGCTATACGATTCTCTTCCAATGGCGTTACCTCATCAATCATATCTCGAATCATACAAATACGATTCTCCAGATCCTTTGCCAGCACAATTCCCTCTTGGATACGAAACTCGTCCACCTTCTCACACGCTTGTGTAATGGCCGCTGATAGCGCTATCCATTGCTCCTCTGTCAAGTCCTCCTGAGCAGTAGTGACCACATCAGGCATTCGAAGAACATGCAGAAAAATGTCGCTCTCTACGGGATTCCCCACCTCCTGAGAAAGTGTGACCAAGGCGTTATAATATGTTTTAGCCAAGTTCGTATTGATACTGACCTCTTCTGACTCGTTCTTGTCGAAGGAGATTGTCACATCCACTTTCCCTCGCTCCAAAAGTTTTCCTATCAAGGCCCGAATCTCAATTTCCTTGCACCGAAAAAGCGTCGCAATACGGGTATTTATGTCCAACTGTTTACTATTCAGGGTGCGAATCTCAACCACCACCGACTTTCCGGATAAACTTAACGTTGTACGGCCGAAGCCTGTCATCGACTTTATCATACTCTTTTTATTTTGAGGGGCAAAGATACAAAAATAACGGGCAGACTGAACAGCCTGCCCGTTACAAACACAATTATGTATGATTATTTTACAATCAACTTCTGGGTAGAAGTACCGGCATTGGTCTTAATGTTAACCATATAGATACCGGCATTCAAGTTGCTGATGTTGATATTCATGAAGTTGTTGCCTTCCACAAGGTTGATGGTCTCATTATACATTACTTGACCCATCAAGTTGTAAACGGAAAGTACAGCTGGAGAAGTCTCGGTAGAAGAGATACCAACATTCACACTGTTAGAGGCTGGGTTCGGGAAGAGTTTCATACCCGTCAGCGTATTGTCAGCAATACCTGTATGATCAATACAATGGCCTTGGTAAACTTCAGAAATTCTATTATAGGTACCGAGCTCGGCAGGATCTAACTGCATGAAATAGATCCATGAAGGTTGGCCAGCGACAGCAGCGTTGTTGTCCTTGATTTCATTACCAGCAAAATAGTCCAATTGCCAAATCATCGTAAGCTTGTTGTTCACAATTGAAGGAGCAAATGATGGGAATACATTTTCACCATCTTGCCAGAGACAGTTAGAATAGTCTTCCATAGTATAATTATCCCAATCTTCAACATAGAAACAGTCTCTGTTATATGATAACCATGAGGTACCATTTACACCTTCTGTCCAGGTAGCACCGCCATCCGTTGACTTAACACCGAAAATACCACGGAAATAGGAATCGGAGCTGTAGTCCATCATCGGGTAGTCCAAAGCAGAGGCGTAGATAAGGTAAACGTTATTGCCATCTGCAATAAGTTGCGGCATGGAGGTCATACCCACGCCATAAGATGGAAAATTACCACCATTCATATACCATGCAGTGTCATCACCATCAAGGTCAAGACGGGTGAAGACCTTATACCCCATTAAAGCGATTGTGTCAGGATCCAAAGTGTTTTTGCTTGCTTGGATGGTAGGCATAGTCTCATTCCAATAGAACAAACCGTTAACACCAGGATAATATGAATATGAACCGTCTGTAATATTATCATTATTCACGCGGGTAATACCGAATGCTATGTGGGCAGTACCATTGTCAGCAAGAGCCAAAGCACAGGAACCATCAGACACATAAGGGGTATCCACAACTAAAGTTGAACTTTCAACATAGCCGTCAGGAATAGGAGAATCAATGATAGTGGTTTTAGTAAAGGTCAGACCGTTGTCGGCGCTCTTCCAAAGGAAAACATCGTTCCAGGAATCAGCCACTAAAACAGCTACATAATCACCATTAACAGCAAGGGCATAACTGTCGCCAGAGAAAGAAGCCACTTGGGTTGGAGTAACATCACCCACAACTCTGGGAGCCTCCCATGTAACGGTATTTGTGGACGCACTGTAAGTACCACGGATGTAAACCAAGCAAGTTTGAATGCCTTGATACAAGTAACCTGCATCAGACTCGGTACAAGCAATCAGGTGAACAGTATTGCCATTGGTAGCTATAGCAGGCCACAAAAGACAAGTGCTGGAGGCAGAACCTGTGGAGGCAGTAGGGCCATACAAGTTGGTGAAAGTCCAATCTCCAGTGCCTTTTTGAGCACGAAGACCGATAACCAAAGCATCAGAACCATTGTGAGCAGCCACGATTTCGCCATTCCCAAGAGCGGCATAGGTTGCCCATCCGGTTCTTACAGACTCAATTCTATCGGTACTGCTGCCATCATTGATCCATGAGGAACCATTAAAATAGTTATAACCCGTTCCACGAGATGAAGAAGTGGAACTGGAGGTTGTCCAAACAGCGCCAATGGTTCCATCAGGATAAACAGCCACCCTGGGAGACATAGTACCATTGGTTTGCAAATCGTAGTAGGTAGAACCAATGCTACTGCCATTACCTAACAAAGAGGTAACATTACGAGGAGCGGAACCATTTTCGGTACCTTTCAAAATCTGAGGATGCGTAACAGCAATCTTTGCAGCATCCTTTTTACTCATCTTCATCATGGGAGCATTCTGTGCAAAGAGGGCTACAGAGATGAAGGAAATCATTACAGCAAGTAAAGTTTTTTTCATAAATGTTCGTATTAATAATGAATAATAAATTTCAAAAAGTTGTGGAAGGCATACAGAAAGCCTCCCACAAACTTGTGTTATACTTATTTTTCTCGCGGGCTGGCAGCGTAGTTAATCTTCAAGGCATTGTTTTTACGCAACTCCTGTTTAATCGTATTAACGTAACGCATCTGAACACCTTTGTCCACCTTCAGAGAGAAGGTCAACTTGTCACGGTCATCGGCATCACGAGACTCTTTTTCAGTACCGATGAAGTTCTGAACCTCTTTCACCAATTCCTCAGCCTTGATAGTCTGGTCGTTGAGTTGAACGGAAACCTCACCAGGGGGAAGTGTATTCTCATTCTTGTTGATAGGAGCACCGATATAGATATTGGCAACCAGCGATTTCTTCTCCAGTTTCTGAATCTCAGTAGCTTTGGGAGGTGTGAAATGCACCTTCAAAGAAGCCTCTCGCATGGTGGTAATCACCATGAAGAAGAACAAAAACATGAAGATAATATCGGACATGGATCCCATATTCAGTTCGGGAGTCTCCTTCTTTTCGTTCGATTTAAATCTTGACATAATCTTTCAATTTTATAGGTACATGTTATTCACCCGCTCTACCATAATCCATTGGCGGAGCCTCGGATATACTCATCGGAATGGCAGTTGACACAGCCTTTTGGGCAGCTGAGTCCAACACACTGAATTTCTTTCCAAAATATTGGAGCGATGTTTCGTCGCGCAACTCATTGACAGCGCGTTGCAACTCATTCTGCACTTGTACATACATGTCATAGCTCGTACCTTGGTCATTCCTAAGTGAAACAACGCCCTTGGACACAGCATAGTCGCCTATACCATCAATGGGTTTGTTGACCTTTTCGGGAAGTTCATCAGAATTGGTGGGGTTAGCAAAGAACTCTTTAGCTTTCTCCTTCAACTCTGAAATCAGAATCACTTCACCGTTACAGGATATTTGATCAAGATAGTTTACCTCGACATTCAACACATTTCTTTGCTTAACATCGATTTGTGTCTCCTCTTGGTCATCTGCTTTTGGAGGTGGCAACTTACGGGGAATACCTTGCTCCGTATTGATGGAAGAGGTCAACAGAAAGAATGTCAACAACAGAAATGAAATATCTGACATGGCACCAGTATTCAAACCTGGCGTTTTTCTCTTGCTCATTTTACTTTCTATTTTTAACAGCGTTCATAATTGAGGTAACCAGAATGGCTAAGATGGCTGCAAACAAAACAACATATAAGGTGAAGCAGGCGGCATTCACCATCTTGAACTGGGATGCGGTCATACCATTCTTCAGTGCAACTGGAGTCAAGGTAGAAGAGCCAATAGCATATCCAATGAAAACGATGACGGCAAACAGCACCAATACCAAAAGGACTTTGTAAGAACTGCGGAAGTTCTTCACAATCTTCACCAAAGCGAATCCCAGCAACAACAAAACAGTGATGATGGCTAAAGCATACGCAATGATGATGAAAACATTCTGCAGCGTAGCACTCTTTCTAAAGCCTTGTACGTCATCCTGCAATGCGGTCAGATCAGTGGCTTTCTTGTTTGCAGAAGCAGTATTGTCGATATTGGAAGCGGTGGACACCAAACCATTGGCAGCCTTAAGGTAATTACGCTCAACCAAATAATCTTGTTTTATGGAGGCGTATTCGTTTTCCAGTTTACGGATATAGCTCTCAAGATCCTTAAGGTTGTTCACTGTGTTGAAACCTTGTATATAATCATTTTTCTTGTCAGCTTTGGCAAAAAGGCTGGCGGCATGATCAGAGAAGTTGGCCTTATAGTCGGCAAGGGCTTCTTCTGTGGTGATGCGTTTTAACTCAGAAAGATAAGTGTAAAGGATATCTTTTTGCATCTGATCTTTCTTAAGGGCTTCGTTGGCGTCGTTAAGGGATTTGGAGTTGGACTCCACCCATTTGGAGAGATTTTCAGGGGTTGCAGCAAGGAGGTCATCTACCATCTGTGGGTTTTGAGCCTCAATTTGACGAACTTGGACAAAATTATCTTTCTTATCGTTATTAAAACCGAAAGAAAAGATTAATGCTAATACGCAATCCAAGATGGCTACTGCAAATATGATTATTTTTAAAACTTTATTAGACATCAGAGTAGCGTTATGATATAATAAATTATTGTATATATAATAATATTGTAAGCAATGAATTACTTATTCTTTACCAAGATATCCATAAAGGAAATGGTAGCATCCTCCATATCGTTCACAATGCTATCGATTTTGGTGAGCAGGTAGTTGTAGAACACTTGGAGAATCATAGCGGAGATCAAACCGAACACGGTGGTCAACAAAGCGGTTTTCATACCACCAGCCACAATCGTCGGGGAGATATCACCAGCGCGCTCGATATCATCAAATGCTTGTACCATACCAATCACAGTACCCAAAAATCCCAAGGAAGGAGAAAGGGCGATGAACAAGCTGATCCAAGTCATATTGGTTTCCAAGTTGGCCATCTGGACACCACCATAGGAGGTGAGGGCTTTCTCCACGGAGTCAAGGCCTTCGTCATAACGGTCAAGACCTTGATAGAAAACTGCGGCAAGAGGGCCTTTCGTGTCGCGGCATACTTCTTTAGCCTTTTCAACGCCTCCATTTTTCATGGCATCCTCCACTTTGTTGAGCAATTTCTTGGAGTTGACGGAAGAAAGGTTAAGATAGAAAATACGTTCAATCACGAATGCGAGGCCTAAAATCAAACAGATGAGCACCGGAGTCATCCACACTGCACCACCTTGGATGAATTTGTCTTTCAAGACATAGTGAAGACCATGGTTCTCGGCTTCATCGGGATCAGTAGCGAGCTCGGCAGGAGCTGCTTCTGCTGGGGCTTGTACAGAATCTGTTGTCTGTTCTGTCGTTTTGTCTGATTTCTTAGAATCCTGAGCAAATGCGTTGTTTGCAATACCGAAGGTTAAAAAACCAAATACGGTAAGTAAGGCGATTAGCTTTTTCATAATGACTTTAATGTTTTAATTTATTGAATAACTTTTTAATTTATAATATTTTAATATAATCAACTTCTTCTTTCGCGGAAAGACTGGGATTCGAACCCAGGAAGCGCTTTTGGCGCTTACACGCTCTCCAGGCGTGCGCCTTCGACCACTCGGCCATCTTTCCTAATTAAGGCGGTAAAAGTACAATTTTTTTTCTTAGAATGACCATCTTTTTTGTGAGTTTTTTTTTAATGTATTTTTTTAACTTTTTTTTGATATGCGCATTAAAAAAAAACATACTTTTGCAGTCTATTTGAAATTGAATTTTATCAACTTTTTATTAACCTAAAAAATTAAAAAACAATGAAAAAATTATTCGGTATTTTGGCTATTGCAGCCATGTTTGTAGTGTCTTTCACCGCATGTGACACAACCACAGATCCCACCGCAGCTGACTATCTCTGCCAATCCAAGGGTTGGGTTTTGGCTGATGCCACCTCTTCTCCTGCTTATCTCTTAAGCGATGGTACCCACATCACTAACCTCATGAACGAGGGTTATCTGTACGACTATGAGTTGGACGACATTATCACCTTCAACGCCAATGGTTCTATGACCATCAACCCTGGCTCAAACATTGATCCTGAGTACGGCTATCAACAAGAAGTTGCCTCTACTTGGCATTTCAATGCTGACACCACTGTGATCTATTATCAAATTCCTTTCTTCTATGATGATAATGGCACCACTTTCGATGCAGAACTCGAGAATGCTAAGATACTCTACATTCACGAGAATGAGATTAAGTTCGCTTACACTTTCAAGGATGATGCCTCTGCTAAGGGTGAGTACACTTTCTATCTAACCTACGTTCCTGCTAAATAATTTTCAACCTTTATAATCCCTAAATCTTTTTACAATGAAAAAATTATTCTTAGCATTATTATGCGCTGGACTGTTCTTCGCTTGTGGTAACAAGAAAACTGCTGAAGAACCCGCTGTTGACTCTACCGCATGTGTAACAGAACAAGTTTGTGACGAGGCTGAACCTGAAGTAGTAGCCGAGCCCGAAGTAGCTGAAGCTCCTGCTCAACAACCTAAGGCTTCCACCACTACCACCAAGCCAAAACAAACTGTTCAACAACATGCTCAAGAAGCAGCTGAACAAGTTGCCAACACAGCTATCGACGAGGCCGCAAGTTCCGCTACTCAAGCTGTACAATCTAAGAAAAGAAGATAATCATCTTCAACCCTTTTAAAAAAGGTGACCGTACGGTCACCTTTTTTTATGCCTATCACTTTCATTGTTGACAATAAATTTGTACCTTTGCAGCCTCTAACAAGATTATATAACTTTTTTAAATACTTCCAGTTAATGAAAAACACACCTATTCCTGCAGAGATTGTTGACAAGTTAGTTGCCGAAAGCGGCATCAGTAGCGTAGGCAAAGCCTCCATTCGCGAGGTAAAACGCCTTATTAATGACATAGAGCAAGCTTCCGGAAAGGAGTTTGTACGTATGGAGATGGGCATTCCCGGCCTGCCTCCCTGCCAAGTGGGCGTGGAAGCACAAATCGAAGCCCTCAAAAAGGGTGTCGCCGCCATCTATCCCGACATTGAAGGCATCCCTGAACTGAAAAAGGAGGCCGCACGGTTCGTCAAGAACTTCATCGACCTGGAGGTGGATCCCGAAAACTGCATCCCGACCGTAGGCTCCATGATGGGCGGCATGGCCGGATTCATGACCTTTGTACGCTGCCGCAAAGAGCGCGACACCACCCTCTTTATCGACCCAGGCTTTCCCGTGCAGAAACAACAGCACCGCGTCATGGGACTCAAATACGAGACCTTCGATGTATATGAGCACCGCGGTCCGAAGTTGAGAGCCAAATTGGAGAGCTATCTCGAAAAGGGCAACATCCACACCATCATGTACTCCAACCCTAATAATCCGTCATGGATCTGTTTTACCGAAGAGGAACTGCAAATTATCGGTGACGTGGCCAACAAGTATGATGTATTCGTCTTTGAAGATCTCGCCTATTTCGGCATGGACTTCCGCCAGAACATTTCAGCCCCGGGCATACCACCCTACCAGCCAAGTGTGGGCAAATACACCGACAACTACGCCCTGCTGATTTCTGGTTCCAAAGCTTTCAGTTATGCTGGTGAGCGCATCGCTCTTATGATCATGTCTAAAAAACTCTATAACCGCGAGTTCGATGATCTTGAGCCCTACTTCAAAATGAAAAAACTGGGCCGCGCCATTATCTACGGTACCGTTTATGCCATCAGCTCTGGTGTGGCTCACTCCGCACAATATGCCATGGCCGCCATTCTAAAGGCCTGCAACGATGGCACCTACAACTACATTGAGGATGTGAAGGAGTACGGTGAGAAGGCTGCCATTATGAAGAAGATGTTCTTGGACAACGGCTTCGAAATCGTCTATGACAAAGATGGGGACAAGCCTTTAGCCGACGGCTTCTACTTTACCGTTGCATATCCAGGCATGAGTAGTGATGAACTACTGCACGAGTTCCTCTATTATGGCGTGAGTGCCATCTCTTTGAGCACCTGTGGCAGCGAAAGAAGCGAAGGCCTCCGCGCCTGCGTCTCCCTTACCCCTCGCCGCCAGTTCCCCATTCTGGAAGAACGACTGAAACTATTCAAGGCAAACCACTAATAATTAAATTTAATAGCTTTGAAATCTGATTCTTAGCTGAATCCAATATGTAATAGCATTTTTGTGGAAAAAAGCCGATATGAGAATAACACTTTTGACATTATGGTTCATGTCTCTGGCAGCTTTTGGCTTCTCCCAAACTGCTGAAGTAAACGCAAAAGGCGAAATATTGTCGGACAAAACACCCATCGCAACGATTGAAAAAGATGGCTGTGGCACATTTTCGCTCAATTGCGATTTCTTTATACGCAACGAAAAGGGAGAACTGCTCATCACTGTCAATGCTTTGGAATACCGAGACCCTATGGAGGTGGATGCTATCAATGACGATGGCTTGGTAAGGTACTTTCGCTTCACTTTTGTTGGCATGAACGTTTCTGCCGAGGTTCCCAACTCTGCTCTGTTGGTCATTAAGCCCATTCATGTGGCCAAGAGTGTGGTGAAATGGCATCTTATAGAAGACGGACAACTCAACGAACAGGCTGTCAACCAGTTTGTTCAGGCATACGGCACAAAATATTCAGAAAGACGCGAAAAGCTTACGCCTATCATCATCCGATAAGCAGCCTCATATTAGACATACTTTATGAACAACAACGCTTACGAATCACTTCCATCCCCCTGCTATATCCAGTCGGAAGCGGCCTTGGAGGCCAATTTACAGCTACTGCATCTCATACAACAAGAGGCAGACGTCTCCATTATTTGTGCCTTGAAGGGATATTCTTTCTGGCATTCTTTTCCTCTTATCAAACAATACTTGGCGGGGGCCACAGCCTCCTCGTTGCACGAAGCGCGACTAATCTCTGAGGAGATGAGTTGTGATGCGCACACCTACGCTCCCGTCTATCTGGAACATGAATTCCCACAACTTCTCATCTATAGTAGTCATCTGACTTTCAATTCATTAAGTCAATGGTCCAAATATAAGGACATCGCACTTAACAGTCCTAAAAAAGTCAGTTTTGGCCTACGCGTCAACCCCGAATATTCTGAAATTGAGACGGATCTCTACAATCCTGCCCTGCCGGGTTCTCGGTTGGGTATTTTGGCAGAGGACATGCCAGACTCCCTACCCGACGGTATAGAAGGGCTACATTTCCACGTGCTTTGTGAAAACGACAGTTACGCCTTAGAACATTGTTTGTCCGCTTTTGAGGAACGTTTTGCAAAATATATACGCCAATGCAGATGGGTCAACTTCGGAGGTGGGCATCACATCACCCGCGCCGACTATAACATTCCGCATCTCATTCAGTTACTGAAAGACTTCCACAGTCGCTATCCCAATTTGGAAGATGTCATCCTGGAGCCAGGCGAGGCGGTGGGCTGGCGAACGGGTGTGCTGACCTCTACAGTGGAGGACATTGTGGAAAACAAGGGAATCAAGATTGCCATGTTGAATGTCTCATTTGCCTGCCACATGCCCGATTGCTTGGAGATGCCTTACAAGCCGACAGTGCTTGGTGCTCACGAACCCGCAGCCGATGACAAATTCGTCTATCGCTTGGGCGGGTGCTCCTGCCTGGCAGGTGACTTCATCGGCATGGGCGACTTTGCCTTTGACGAGCCTTTGGAAATAGGCGACCGCATCGTCTTTGACGACATGATCCACTATACGATGGTAAAAACCACCTTTTTCAATGGGGTGGCACACCCTGCGATCGGCACGATACACAAGAACGGGGAGTTTGAATTATTGTCCGAACCAGGCGACTACTTCTCTTACAAAGCCAAATTGGGATAATGCCTTACGCACTGAAACAGCGGACCCGCAAAGGGCGCGAGGAACTCTTCGACCCCGCACGACACAAATGGGTACTTCAGACTCCGGAGGAATTGGTACGCCAAACCTTCCTGCTTTTTCTCCTGAACGTCCAAAACATCCCCCTCTCGCACATATCCATTGAAAAAGCCATCCAAGTAAACGGGCTCACCAAACGCTACGATCTCGTTGTTTTCGACCCTGATGGCAATCCCTGGATAGTCGTAGAATGCAAAGCGCCACACGTCAAACTGACACAAGAGGTGGTTGAACAGGCTGGACGTTACAACAAGACTCTTCGCGCACCAATCTTAGGAGTAACCAACGGTGCAGAGCATATCTTTTTCAAAATAGACTATGAAACGGAAAAGATTTCGATTTTGTAGCTGATTGAATGGGTGTCCCTTTGATTAAAGTATCTATCTCTATGCCAATCTGTCACAATCAAAATATTTGTATTGTATAATCCCAATATATTTTGTACCTTTGCAGCCTATTGTGAAAACCAATATATATCAATATAACAATCAATAAAATAACAACTTATGGCAGAAAAAAAATTTATGACTTGTGACGGTAACCAGGCTGCGGCCCACGTTGCCTACATGTTCAGCGAAGTCGCCGCCATCTATCCTATCACTCCCTCTTCCCCGATGGCAGAGTACATCGACGAGTGGAGTGCAGGCGGCAGAAAGAACATTTTCGGTGAAACCGTGAAAGTGGTTGAGATGCAGAGCGAAGCCGGTGCCGCCGGTGCCGTTCACGATACCGATCGTGGAAAACAGGGCCAGGAATCCCTTGAGGATACCGCAGGCACAGAAGACACCCAGGAAGGGGGTGAACACGCCGGTGACGATACTGACGAAGGTGTCGAAGGGATTCATCTTCTGGGGTGGAGCTTCCTCGCCGTCGGGCTTTGCCGCCAGGCTTTCCAGATGTCCCACGGAGACCACAGACGCATACACGTCCGGGACATGGTTGCCGATGACCACCTGATACTGACCGCCGCTCTGGATGACCGTCACCACACCCTCACGGGCTTTCAGATAGTCGGTATCGGCCTTGGATTCATCCTTCAACTTGA
>CALDIA010000119.1 GCA_937901455.1 uncultured Bacteroidales bacterium
CTACGAGATGACCATCTTCGACCGCTGGGGCATGGTGCAGTACAGCACGCGGCGCTTGGACCAGGGCTGGGACGGCGCGGGCGTGCCCGACGGCATCTATGTGGTGCTCGTGCGCTACAAGAGTATGGGGCAGGAGACGAGGGACGTGACGGGAAGCGTGACGGTGATAAGATGATAGATAATACTTGTTATGGGAGTGGGATAACAACCCCTCACCCTCAATTTCATCATCCTTTCATTGCGAAAAATAGTTGGATGGAAAAAAACGGATTGATTGCTATGTAAAAAAATGCTATTTTTGCGGCTCGTTATAAAAGTTGCAAGTTATGATATATTTAGACAATTCCGCTACCTCCTTTCCCAAACCCATGGAGGTGTATGATTTCATGAATTCCTTTTATAAAGAACATGGTGTGAGCCCAGGTCGTGCTGGCTATGATGCAGGTATCGAAACAGGAGAGGTGCTTACAGACTGCCGTCGTCTTTTGACCAAGTTGTTCAACGGAGGCACTGATGAGCGTCGTCTCACGTTCAGTTACAATGCCACCGACTCTTTGAACATCCTGATTCAGGGATTGGCAGAGAAGGGTAGTCATGTGATCACTACCATGCTGGAACACAACTCTGTGTTGCGTCCCCTTTATCATCTGGAGCAAGCTGGTGTCATAGAGGTTACTTATCTGCCTTTTGACGAGGCAGGATATGTGCATCCGGATGATTTCAGGAAGGCTATCAAACCTAATACCAAGATGGTGGTTTGTACACAGTGCTCCAACGTAATCGGTACTGTGCAACCCATCAAAGAAATTGGCAAGGTATGTAAGGAGAATGGCCTGATTTTTGTGGTGGACGGAAGCCAAGGCGCTGGTGCTGTGGTTATGGATATGATTGACTATAACGTGGATGCCTACGCTTTCACGGGTCATAAGTGTTTGATGGGACCGACAGGTATTGGTGGCTCTTACGTGCGCGAGGGTGTTGAGGTGCGTCAGACCCGCTTCGGCGGTACAGGCGTGCGTTCGGCCCAACGCACCCACTTGGAGGAGTACCCTTATCGTTTAGAGGCTGGAACTATCAATATGCTTGGTATCAGCGGTTTGTACGCTGGCGTCAAGTGGGTGATGGAACACGGTATTGAGAATATACATGCTCAGGAAATGAGGCTGTGGAAGCGCTTGCGCGATGGTATTCGCGATGTGGAAGGCGTCACCGTGTATTGCGCTACCTCTGTTGAAAACCAAAATCCTGTACTGTCCATGAATATTAAGGGTTTTGAGTCTATCGATGTCGGCACTATGCTGGATGTGGACTACAACATTGCTTGCCGCACTGGTTTGCAGTGTGCTCCGCTGGTCCACGAGCGCATCGGGACTCTCCCTATTGACGGCACCGTTCGTCTTAGCATCGGCGCTTTCAATACGGAAGAGGATATCGATGCCTGCATCCAGGCTGTGAAAGAGATCGCTTCTCTGAAAAACTAAGCCGTGCATGACACGTCCCAATAAATGGGTCGGGCATCTTGCGGCTTTAGCCACTTACATCATCTTTGGCATAAACCCCAATTGCTCAAAGGTAGTGGTGCCGCAATATATGACCCCAGAATGCTATACCGCTGTCCGAATGTTGTTTGGGACAGCGGTATTTTGGTTACTATCATTTTTCACCCCATACCAGCGGGTACGTCGTCAAGACTGGCCATTGTTTGCGTTGGGTGGTGTCGTGATGGCGGGCACGTTATATGCCTTCTCGGAGGCTTTTCGCTATACATCACCTTGCTATGTGTCGTTGGTTTCGGCCATGTCGCCCCTCCTTGTGATGCTGATGGCAGCCCTCTTCTTGAAAGAGCCCATTTCTTGGAAGAAAAGCATAGGTGTGCTGTTTGGCATTTGTGGTGCCTTGATGATTGTGCTTTTTTCTTGGGGCGTGGATGCCAACATGACCGCCAAGGGGTTGATGTTCTGCACTATCAATATTCTCTTCTATGCTGGATATTTGCTGATTACCAGGTCAGTGTCGGGTATCTATTCGCCTATTACATTAATGCGCTGGATCTTCCTAATTGGCACACCGCCATGTGTGGCATTGGCCATACCTTCTTTTCGGACTTCGGCCACGTTGATGACTTCGGCCACTCCCTTTGTGTATCTCAACCTGCTGACGGTATTGATTTTCGCCACTATAGTCTCTTATTTCTTGCTGCCGATAGCCTTGCGGCAATTACGCCCTACCACGGTGAGTATGTACAGCAACCTGCAGCCGGTGGTTACGTCTGTTGTGGCCATTGCGGCAGGTCAGGATGTGTTCACCTGGAACAAACCCGTAGCTTTGATCTTGATTGTTATGGGTGTGTATCTCGTTAACACATCAAGGGCGAAAGGGCAGGGGTGAGAATTGCTATTGCTTCACCACCTTTTTTACGGCCATAATATTATCATCCGATACGACCTTGATGAAATAGACACCAGGCGCGAAGGGGGAGAGGTCGATTTGGGTCTGTTCAGATGAACCATTTGCGTCCATCTGTAAAGGCGAATGATTATTCGCCCCTATGCCGACCGATGTCCGCAACAACCGTCCGAAGGCGTCATACACGTGAATCTTCACCATCCCTGTCAGGGCATCGTTCTTGGAACATTGTATATTGACCATGCCGGTGGTGGGGTTAGGCCAGACATTGACAGGGTTCACTGCATGATCGGGAATTCCTACAGGGGTCACGTTGAGAATCTTCATCACGGGCTGGGCGGCCATATACTGGTCGTTGCCGGGCTGCGAGGCTGTGATGATAGCTAACCCTACATTGTGCATTGTCAGGATGTTGCCATTTATGGTGGCCACATTTTCATCGCTACAGGCGAACTGTACGGGCAGGCCTGAGGTGGCGGCGGCGGCCAATACCACCGGCGTTTCACTCAGCGGCAGCGTGAGGTCCTGATCCCAGAGAATCTCCTGCACGATGAGGTCGGCACCGTTGTCCGACACAGACAATATCTTTGAAACGGGCGCGGCGGCGTTCCAAGTGGTGTTGCCGGACTGCGAGGCCGTGACGATGGCGTAGCCCTCGCAATGCGGGGTGAGCACGTTACCGTTGATTGTGGCGATGCTCTCGTTACTGCAAGTATAGGTCACGGGTAGGCCGGAAGTGGCTGTCGCATTGAGTGTCAGCGCGCCATCTTGCACAGAGACGGTCAGGTCCTGCGTCCAGCTGATGCTCTGGTCGTAGGTGGTGTTGGAGAGTTCGTAGGCCCCGATGTCGGCGCGGTTGTTGCCGATGCGCGGGTTGCCGTCCATGTCGGTGGCGGGCAGGTAGGTGATAAACGCCGTGTTCGGGTCGCCGGCGTCAATCAGCGGCGAGTTGGGCAGCACGTGCCAGTCGGCGACGAGGTTCGAAAGGTCCGTCGCAATGGTTGTGGCGCCTACCATAGACGATGGGGCCACGAACTGCGGCAGATTGGCCGTGTCCAGCACGATATTGGTGCTGTCGGCGGCGAAGTCGCTGGTGGAAACAGACGGACAAGCGCAGTATGTGTAAGGATGCGTATAATTCGTGGACCAACGCATGTTCTGCGAAGCATTGCCGCACCTGTTGTTCCATATCACGGTGTTCTTGACCGTGGCAGCGGAAGTGGTGCGGATGCCGCCGGTGCCATTCGTGTGGGTGGTCTGTGCCAGATTGTTGGCTACCACGCAGTTTGTCATATACATCCTTCCTACGGGGTTTCCGCTGGAAGGTCCGGACGATGTGACGTACGAATAGGTGACCACCCCGCCGGTCACGTCGATGCCTTCGGTGGAGATGGCGCTGTTGTTGGCAATCACACAGCCGATAATGTGTGTGGGATGTGTGAAAACGCTGATGCCACCGGCGATGTACGGACGGCTGTTCTCGGCACTGGCTGAGGTGGCAGTGGAATAGACGGTGTTGTCTATAATGCGCGAATTGAGGATCTGCCACTCATTTCTCGTGGGAGTGTATATGAAATCGTTGACCTGCGTCAGGATGCCGCCGGCCTTGGCGTTCAAACCCGAAGCGGTGTTCTTCGTAATGTCGCAATGGTTGACAACAACAGTGCTATATGGTAGGGTGTAGCCCGCATTGAACCTCATTCCGCCGCATAGGCTGCCAGTGTTTCCCGTAATCACACAGTCGTCGAACTCGTAAGTGGCGCCGTAGCTCTGGCTGCCACTGGACATATATACGCCGCCGTTGGAGGTGTTGCCGCTGATCTTGCAGTCCGAGACCTCAAAAGTGGCGTTATAGTATGAGTTGGAATAGCTCATGCCGAGGAACAGTCCGCCGGCGTTGTCCGTCACGGTACAGTTGGAAATGATGTGGGTGCTGTTGGCCACATCGTAGATGCCATAGTGGTTCCCACCTGTCACATAAAAACCGTCGAAAGTGTTGCGGCGGCAATAAGTGGTGTTGTTATAGGTGAGATAGCCGTTTATGGAAACCGCGTAGTTGCTGTTGTGCTGGGCGTTGATGACGGAGCAGGAGCTGTCGGCGGCGATGCCGAAGGTGAGCGGTTGCCGCTCGTACAGGTACGTCTCCGTACCCGCGAAGCCACCATACACGTGCGTGCCGTTCTTGACGGTGCAGGCCGGATAGGTGCCCACCGCCACAAACACCGAGTCGTTGTTGGGTGCGGTAACCAGCGCCATTGCCCCGTTGATGGTGGCCTTGGCCGTGGCCCACGAGAGGCCGTCGTTGCTGTCGTCGCCGTTGTTGGAGACGAAATAGGTGGTCTGCGCTGTTACCAAACCGAAAAACATCAGTAGGGTTGTGAAAGCAATCGCACATTTGAAAGGATTCTTTCTCATAATTTCTTGATTTTAATTATTCCTCATAATTAGTAAAGTGATAATTTCAATGGCCATTATGCATTTTTTGTACGCAATACATAGAGACGATCCATGGAAAGTTCCTATAAGGCCATCTTCCAATATAGATGGTTGAATGCTACGACGTTGCGGTCTATGATCTGAAAGCCGAGGCGGGAGTAGATGCGTTGGCCGTTGAGGTTCTCGGGATCGACGAGCAGGGTGATGCGCAAGTCGGGATGCTCTTGCTGCACCTGGGCGATACGCTCTTTCATCAGCCCGCTGCCGATGCCATTTCTACGGAACTTTGGCAATACAGCCAAAGTGTCAAGATAATATTCGCCAGGACCAGCCTCGTCGGGCATAGTGTCCATATCCATATTTTTGAAATAGGGGTGGTTGCGGAAGGTTTCTTTGCGCCATTCATGATAATATTCGCCCGGATAGGAAATGAAGGCCCCGGCTACTTCGCCAGTCACTTCGGCTATTCGAGTGTTACGATAGCTGTAGAGCGTTCCTTCCCGCGCGGCTAAGGGCGCGATACTCTCTGCAATATCCTTATTCTGCTCCGTTTCGTTCTCGAATATCTCAAATCCGATGCCTTCACATACGCATTTTCCGATAAAGACAGCATCCTCCGGTTTGGCTGGTCTAATCAGATAGTTCATGATGATAGTTGTTTCAGAGTTGATACAGGAATATAAGCTTATGCCTCCTTCAGCCAGCGCAAGATCTCTTTCCAGCCGTTTTTCTTGCCGTACATCAGGATGCCGACGCGGTAAACCTTGGCCGCGAACCAGATGCAGAAGACCAGAAAGATCAGGCAGATACCCATGGAAGTGAGCAGTTGCCACAAGGGCACGCCCGAGGGCAGTCGCACCATCATGGAGATGGGGGAGGTGAGGGGTATCATGGAGAGCCACACGGCTAACTGGCCGTTCGGACTCGTGGAAATCGTGGGTACGGTGATGATGGAGAGCAACAAGGGCAGCGTGACTGGCATGGTGTATTGCTGCGAATCGCTCTCGTTGTCCACTACGGAACCGGTAGCCGCGTAGAGGGTGGCGTAGATGAGATAGCCGGCCACAAAGTAGAAGAAGAAACTCAGCAATAGTTCGGTGATGGAGACGGGGAAGTAGTTGTTGATGACTTGGAAGATGTTGCCGTCGGCCAGCCCGGCCATATTGGAGTTGTTGATCATCTCGGTGGCCATCTCAGCGCTGGCCTCATCCTGGAAAAGACTGGGTGCCGCCAGCTGAATGCCGAAGAGAATGCCTGCGGTGAGCACTACCCAGATCAAAAACTGGGTGATTCCCACCAGCGCAATGCCCACAATCTTGCCTACCAGCAGCTGCATGGGTTTGACAGAGGAGATCAACACCTCGACGATACGGTTGGTCTTCTCTTCCAAGACGCCACGTAACACTTGGCTGGCAAAAAAAATGATGATGAAATAGATGAAGAAGCCGCACATCATGCCGATGACCATGTTCATGTCGGCATCATTCTCCCGCTGGTTGCCGTCTTTGTCAATCTGGATGGTCGTGATGTTCACTTTGGTGAGGTCTTGTAACTTCTGGAAGTCAGCCAGTTCAATGTGCAGGGAGTCCTGCAGCATCTTGTCAAAAAAGGTCTCGTTCATCTGGCTCTCGATAGAAGATTGCAGGGTGGTGGGGATGGACTTCTTGTAGTAGAGGTTGCTGCGGAGGCCTTCGCCATTGTCCAGAATGTGGAAGATGCAGTCAATCCCGTCGTTTTCCAGCATCTCTTGGGTGAGCTGGGTAATGTCTCCCGACCGATATTGATAGGTTGTGTTGTCGGTCTCCTGAAACGTGTTGAGAAATATCTCGGTGTCGTCAACCACCAGCACGTGGGTGTGCTGTTTCTTCTCGGAGTGCATCATCAAAAGCACGGGCAGAAAGATCAGCCCAGCCATCAAGATGGGGAGCAGGATGGTCAGGATGATGAAGGATTTTTTCTTGACACGGGAGGTGTACTCACGGCTTATGATGAGGAATGTTTTATTCTGCATGGTGCTCGGTGTTGAAGGTTTCTACTTGTTGGATGAAGATCTCATTCATAGAGGGTAGCTTCTCTGCAAAAGAGATGATGTGGCAACATGGGGAGAGCTGCTGGATGAGTTCATTGGCTGTATGCCCCTCCGCGACACGGATGGTATAGGTGGTGGTGTGCTCGTCTCTCTGTTGGGTAATCACTTGGAAATGATCTCCGGAAAACTCCTCGCCAGGCAGGTTGTCGTTGGCGACCGTCACCACGTAGGTGTTGTCTTTGAAATGTTGTTTGATGTCGTAAATATTGCCTTCCAAGATCTTTTGTGACTGGTTGATAAGGGCGATTTCGTTGCAAATCTCCTCCACAGAGGTCATATTGTGCGTGGAGAGGATGATGGTGGAACCCTCTTGGGAGAGTTGCATAATCTCTTCTTTCAGCAGGTTGGTGTTGATGGGGTCGAAGCCGCTGAAGGGCTCATCCAGGATCAGGAAGGATGGGTTGTGCAGGATAGTGATGATGAACTGAAGTTTTTGCTGCATGCCCTTGGAAAGCTCCTCGACCGGGCGGTTCCACCAGTCGGAGATCTGGTATTGCTCAAACTTCTGCTTGAGCCGCTTTTTGGCATCCGATGCCGACATGCCCTTCAGTTGGGCAAGGTAAAGGGCCTGCTCGCCAGCCTTCATCTTTTTGTACAGTCCGCGTTCCTCCGGCAGATAGCCGATTTGGGAGACGTCCTCCGCCTGCAAGGGGTGTCCTTGGAAGAGGATGCGTCCTTCGTCGGGAAAGGTGATGCGGTTTAGAATGCGGATAAGGGTGGTCTTGCCTGCACCGTTAGGCCCTAACAGACCAAAGATCGCTCCTTCACGTATGGAAAGCGAAACCTTGTTGAGTGCGGTGTGGTTGGCATACCGTTTGGTGACCTCCTGAACTTCTACAATGTTCATATGGATAGATTGTTGCTATTGTTTTTCTTTTTTTTCTTTTTCTTTTTCTTGGAAGACTTGGCCGGGGGAGTTACATAGAAAGCATTGTTGTTGATTAGTTGGTTCAATTCCTTCGTTGGCGCCAGGTAGTAGTCTTCGGGTACAGTGATGAGACCGTCAGAGAGTTCTTCCAACTGTTGCTTGATGACATTGTCGTTCACCGAGTCGCGGTTGAAGGTCAGGTAGAGCATTTTCAGATGGTTGACCAAAGGTTTGGAGAGGCGCTTGCGGTATTCCTCGGGATATTGGGCCACCTCTTTGATGATACGCTCCATGTTGCGGCCATAGGTGCGAAAACGGATGTGATGCTTGTTATAGTCGGGTTTCACCATGACGGGCTTTTCGTCAAGTTTCTTGACCTTCGGGAAGGGACAGTCCACGTCAAGCTGGTAGTCCGTCATCACGAAAAGGTGGTCCCAAAGCTTGTGCCAGTAGTCGATAGAGTCGGGTTTATTGCCGCCTACGTCTCCAGAACGGTTCAGTTGGTCCATGGTACGTACCACGGCCTTGGCGGCTTCAGAGCGTTTGTCTCGGTCTTCAATCTGCATCAATTGTTCCACCATTTTCTGTATATTTCGCCCATATTCTCTGATTATCAGACTGTTTCGTTTGGTGTTGTATTCCATTGGGATAATATTTCGTTTGTGCTTTTTAACGCGGCAAAGATACATTTTTTTAGTGAACAGCGGTAAGACTGGGCGTGTTGATTTGTTGAGGAGAGACTTGATGCTCTTCTATGTAAAAGTTGTGCACGAAATGAAGAAACTAAGGGAGCTACCACACGTAACATAAAAAAAACAGCGGGTCGGGGAGAACCGGCTCGCTGTTTGTGTAGATAGAAACTATAGTGGGGATTATTCGAAGGAAACGATAGCTTTCTTGATAATCTCGATAGCTTCGCGGAGTTGCTCCTCGGTGATGACCAATGGGGGAGCGAAGCGGATGATATGCTGGTGTGTAGGTTTGGCGAGCACGCCGAGTTCCTTCATTTTCACGCACACGTCCCAAGCCTCTTTGCCATTGGTAGGTTGGATGATGATGGCGTTGAGCAGGCCCTTGCCGCGCACTTGCTTGATCATAGGGCTGTTCACTTTGCTCATTTCTTCGCGGAAGATCTTGCCAAGGTAGTCGGCCTTTTCAGCGAGTTTTTCTTCTTTCACCACTTCGAGAGCTGCGATGCCGACGCGGCAGGCTATAGGGTTGCCGCCGAAGGTGGATCCGTGCTCACCTGGCTTGATGTTCAGCATGATGTCATCATCGCACAATACTGCTGACACGGGCATGGTACCGCCTGAAAGAGCCTTGCCCAAGATGAGGATGTCGGGACGAACACCTTCGTGGTCGCAGGCCAGCATTTTTCCAGTACGGGCAATACCTGTTTGCACTTCGTCAGCAATGAAGAGTACATTGTGGGCCTTGCATAGGTCGTAGCACTTCTTCAAATAACCATCGTCGGGCACATAGACACCAGCCTCACCCTGAATAGGCTCCACTAAGAAACCGCAAACCATGGGGTCTTCCAATGCCTTTGCCAAAGCATCCACGTCGTTGTAAGGGATTTTGATAAAGCCCGGGGTGAACGGTCCAAAGCCGGCGTAGGCGTCAGGATCTATGGAAAGAGAGATGATGGTGATGGTACGTCCATGGAAGTTGCCTTCGCAGACGATGATCTTGGCCTGGTTTTCGGGCAGACCCTTCTTGTCGTAACCCCATCTGCGGCATAACTTCAAGGCCGTTTCGTCAGCCTCTGCACCGGAATTCATCGGGAGCACCTTGTCGTAACCGAAAGTCTCCGTCACATATTTTTCGTAAGGCCCTAAACAGTCGTTGTAGAAAGCTCTGGAAGTCAGCGTGACTTTCTGAGCCTGGTCGATCATAGCTCCGATAATTTTCGGATGACAGTGACCTTGGTTCACAGCTGAATAGGCAGAGAGGAAATCAAAATATTTCTTTCCTTCCACATCCCACACGAAGGGGCCGCTACCTTTTGCGATTACTACGTCCAGTGGGTGATAGTTGTGTGCGCCATACCTGGCTTCCATTTCAATGGCTTGTTGGCTTGATGTAATTTTTTCTACCATAACTTTTATTTTTAATTGTTGATTTTTTTCTGAAAAGTGGGGCGCAAATATACAATTTTTCTGAATATTTTTTGTACTTTTGCCACGTTTTTTTATTGAGCAAAATTCAGTATTATGAAGAAAAATATCATCTTAGTAGCTTTGGCTATTCTCATTGTCGGCTCATTCACAGCCTGTCAGAAGAATGTGGAAACTTATCAGCCGAAATGCAAGATTAAGAAGATCTGGTATCGCAGTGATGTCTATGACCCTAACGAGGTGTACAATTATGATGACAAAGGGGTGCTTGCCAGCATCACTATCGATTCACTGCAGAGTTTTCAATTCACCTATAATAAGGACAAAACTGTGTCGTCCATCTACCATGTGGGCGAAAAATATACCGAAACAGTTACAATTACCTACAATGATGATGCCTTGATGGAATCGATGACCTATACCGTGGACGGTGTCGTTCGCCAGGAGATGAAGGTCAGCCGAGATGAGGAAACCCAACGTATCAGCAAGATTGAAGAGAACTATGACAAGGAGTTTTTCGACAACCTTGTCTATATGAAAGACCTCTTGCTGTATAACAAAGTGATGGGCAATGTGGAGACTACCTGCGAGATGTGCCGTGCCAGCCAAGACAAGGATTTGGTTTTCCGCTCAACAAAGACGTTTACGTATGAGGAGGGTAAGAAAAAGAATTTCGACAATATTTCCCAGATTGTGGAGGATTATCCTTCCATTCGCCGCGTGGTTACCCGTACGTATCAATACGACGAAGAGTCTTTCAATCCTTTTTATGGTCTGCCATTTGCTTATGCCGACTATTCAGGTTACTATTTAAACAACAAACTCAAGGAGACGGAGGAGGTGAAAGTGGAAGGCGTTGTGACCCGTTCGGTGACCTATGTCTATTCTTATGAGGGTCTCCATTATATGAACAATAAGATGTACCCTCGTCAGTTTATTACCATTTCTTCAGAGAACAACATACCAGTTCATACCTACATATTGTATCTAAAATAGGATTCATATATGAAACTCCACGCAGCGGGAACCATTATTATTATTGTCAGCCTGACGATTATAGTGCTGACTTCAATATGTTACGCTCTCTTTCTGGCTAACTTGTGGTGGGTGAATGTGATATTTTTCCTGCTGATGTTTTTTGTCGGGGCGCTGATAGTGCGTTTTTTCAGAGTGCCTTTCCGTATTGTGAATGTGGTGGATGATGGTGTGGTATCCCCCGCTGACGGCACCATACTTTCTGTTGGACCGGCTTTCGAATATGAATATTTCAAGGATGAACGAATTAAGATTTCCATCTTCATGTCGGTGCACAACGTGCATGTGAACACATATCCCATCAGTGGGGTGGTGGAGTATTCCGCCTACCATCCAGGCAAGTATGTGCTGGCCAAGCTTCCGAAGTCGTCGGTGGATAATGAGC
>CALDIA010000120.1 GCA_937901455.1 uncultured Bacteroidales bacterium
AGGCTGAACACATGGGCGATGTCCTCGTAAGGTTGGAAAGGCAGCAGGGTGATGTTGCCGAAGGTGACGGCCTCGGTGCCATCGGGAGCTTGGGTGCGTTGTTCTTGCTTCTCGCCGCTCAGCTTGGCCACCAGTGTTTCCCAATAGGCGCCATTGCCGGTGAGTACAAAATGTATGTCGTTGCGCCCCTCTTGTTCAAACTCACGCGCCACCTCGATCAGCATCTCCATGTTCTGGGTGAGGCCGATATTGCCGTTGTAGGTAATATAGAATTTAGAACGGTCGAGGCCATACATGTCGAACAACTTGTTCTTTTCCCGAGGCACATCTACCACCATGTTTTGATCCACCCAGTTGTAGACGACCTCGATTTTCTCTTCAGGCACGCCTTTGGCCATGATGTTGCGCTTGAAGTCCTGTGAGATGACGATGATCTTGTCAGCGTTACGGTAGGTGAAATTCTCGATGATGCGACCGATTTTCCAAAGGAGACCATCCTTTTTGGCAAGGCCCGTGCCCACGAGGGAATCGGGGAAGATGTCTTGGAGGTTGTAGACAAAAGGAACCTTTTTTAGTTTCCTTAGCATACCGCCAAGCACGCCTTGAATAGGTGGAGTTGAAGCCAAATAGATACAGTCTATGTCTTTGGATGCCAAGCCTCGATTAAATTGCTTTATCCAACATAAGGTATATCGCAAAGCTCGAAAAATGGGGTTCTTGCCCTCGGCGTAAAGAGGAAAGCGATGTACGGTCATTTTACCATCGTACATTTTTTCTATCCGATATTGCTTTGAACAATATTTCGCCCGCTCTTCTTTACTAATACCCCTACATGGTGTTGGTGTATATGTTATTGTTTCAAACCCCGCATCGGCAAAGGCTTGGTTCCTGTTTTCTCCCAAATAGCCACTAGCGGCAGTTTCAGGACTAAAATAAGCTGGAAGATATAGTATTCTCATTTATATAAAACGTTTAATTAGGTTCCATCTACCTGTTTTGTCAGATCTTTGAAAATCTTGGCCAGGATGAATATTACCTTCAAGAACATCGTAACCATTTTCGGTTATTACAATATCCCACCCAATATACCTTCCAGTAGGAACCTCTTTACTCAATTGTATTGCAAAATCACACACTCCCGACCAATTCGGGATTTGGAACCCAGGAATTATTACCTTACTCACTGGATGCATGACATAATCTTCGCCATGTTTATCATAGCCAGGATGGTCGACAATACCTGTTTCGGAATTGATGTGACAACTTATTCCACCGCTTAACGTGTTACTAATGCAGTTTTCACTTCCGCCAAACTTCGCTGACGTATTGATGATATGGGTATCACCGTTTCTGTCAACCATAGTGATAACCCTAATAGTATTCACACTTGTCGGGTTCATTCTTGCCATTTCAGGGTGTTGCACAATCAGTTGTTCCATGATAAGGTTTTCTCCTTTTTTAAGCCTTGCAATAAGCTTATCAATGGCCTCCTTATCATTTTTTATTTTGTATATCCCCACTCCGCACGCGCCATTTGCCGGCTTTATGATAACTTCCTTGTACTTGTTAACAAACGCTAAGATATCGTCTGTTTTGCTCTCTCTAAGAACAAGCACATCATGTTTCATAAAATGTTTAAACCTTTTGTCGAAGTATTCTTTATTGTCAAATGTCAGTCGTGCATCATCATCATAAACTGTTTTGTAAAGATACCTATTGTTTTTTGCCGAAGTCAACCATCTCTGTTTTTCACGCCTGTTTTTGCGATAAAACTCCATCAAAAGGAAATCTTCGTCGCTGCAACCAAAACGGAACCAATTCCATACCACCTCATAAAACAGCTTTATCGTACTCTCACCTGTTCTACTATTGACGTATTTGGCAGCATTCCAACACCTTGATATTCTGACTTTTAGGAGTTTACCCCCCCCCTAATTCGATTTAATATATTGATTTTCATACAGTTAGATTATTCCCAATTAATTCCTATTTTCTTGCCACTTGGGTCTTCTACCAATATCTGCAATGTGTTTTGCATTTTTTGGATGTTCTTTTCGATGTCATCTCGGTCTTCGCCCGTTACAAGAATTGGGCCCAAACGTTGACCTTTATGGGTAAGCGGTGGTGTTACCATACCAACTTTAATATCATTCACACACATCATCTTCACAAAATCCAATTTGCGTACTTCATCAAGACCGTCAACTTTGCAGACAGTACCCTCTGGCAAATAGAAGCATACATAACCAGCAGCTTTATTGACACGCTTGCTCATCACTTTCTCCATATCCACATCGTTGCCAAGTATGCAATCCACCAAAGTTTCATTGATGTCGATACCACTATACAACGGTACCAAATGTGAAGAGATATACACTCCACCGCCCCGCAATGCGCTTTCCACAACACGGATTTCCCCCGTTTCGGCATGATAGAGATACTCGGAATGCACTATCGCAAAATTTGGATTGATATAGGCTGCCATTTTCGACTCACATTGTTCAATCTTGTCTAAAACGGATTGGGGGACAAGTGACGGAAATACCGTTTGCGAAGGGATGAACATATTGTTCAAGGCAAAATATTTTCTATCGGCAAAGCCTAACAAGTAATACTTACCCTTGTATATGAAACCCTCTGCAACCAATTCCTGCCCTTTGAAAAACTCCTCGACAATGGCAGACTTGTTTTTGGATAGCTCTATGGCTTTAGGTAACGCCATCAGATAGTCTTCCCTGTTATTCACCTTAGCTACTCCGATGCTACTTTGAGAGTCAGCTGGTTTTACCACCCACGGAAAGGGCACATCGGCCAATTTCTCAGGCAGTGTCACAGTACGCATGGAACTATGGCGCGGTACTGGTATACCCAGTTTGTCGCAATTGTCCCTGAACGTATTCTTATTACAATACGAATTGACTTGATGGGTGTTATTGCCTGGCAAACCCATATGTTCCACCACATAAGCAACCGTTGGCATCATGGTGTCGTTTTGGTCTGAGATTACCGCATCGATTCGTTCTTCCTGCGCAATTCTCAGCACACCTTCTTTGTCAAAAACATCGTTGTAGCAAATCTTGTCAGCAATTTCGATAACAGGTTGATTGCCAGGTAATGTTACTGTAACCAAATAATAACCTTTTTCCTTTATTTTACGAGCGAGATAGTATTGCCCAATACCAGCCCCAATCATCATAATTTTTTTCATGGTTTATGAAATATACTTGAAAAGTTTAAACTTCCTAACACCGTAGATCAAGAGTATTGTCACAACGGTGATTACAACAGCTACAGGTATGTTTGGTGCCATGGGAATACCCAATCTTGAGCATCCCATTTTGGCCAATTTCACAATAGGCGGATGTAACAGATATATCAATAAGGTCCACTTGCCAATCTCAGTAATCCGACCCAACTTTTCAGGAATAATACTCAATAATGCAGCACACATTATTATGGCAACAACGATTTGAAGCAAACGCATTATTAAGTCAACAAATCCCCTTGAATAAGATGCATTGGCATAAAACACAGGTAACCAAATATAACAAACAACACATAATACCAGAAACAACGCTAGCATAACTACCATGTTTCTTCCCTTAATCCAATCAACAATACTACTTCCCTTGGCATAATAGCCCAACATAAAGAACGGAAAGAAAACAAAAGCTCTTTGGAATGACATTTGTGTCCCTACCGGAACAAAGCCGGCAAGCAATGCTAATAGAAGTGAACCAACTAAGACTATCCATTTTTTTTGTAATAATGTATCAGGTAGTAACTGCAAAATAGTTCTCCAATAAATCAACGAAAGGATATACCACAGCGCAAACGAGGGGGTGATTATCCTATGAAAATTCAAGGATTCACCTAATACTAAATCTAATCCAATATATAGAATATCAAAAACTAAATATATGATAATCATTCGTTTTACCCCCCCCAATACTCCTTTATCGTTTTCTTTTTCGAGAAATAGCCCGACACAAATACAAACAAGGGCATGTGGAATGCATAAATTACACTTAATAGACCTTTATTCAAAGCTGTTCCTGTATGGCCTAAAACAACCAGAAAAATTAACACTGCTTTTACGGTATCCCAATATGTACTCCTCGCCGTACTCATCTCAATATATTTTTCATCAATTCCAAAGTCTCCCTAACCTCTTTTTGAGACTCGTCAAATCTAATTTGGTCGTCGGGGTCAAGATCCAGTTCGATGACCTTTTCAACACCCTGTTGGCCCAATATGACGGGAACACCTAAATAAATGTCTCTATAACCGTACTCTCCTTCAAGATAGGCGCAAGCCGTGAACACCCTCCTTTGATTGCAAACAATGGCCTCAACCATTTCGCAAATGGCAGCACCTGCCGCAAACCAACCCGAACGACCAAGATGATTGATAATCTCTTCACCGCCCAACTGCGTACGATGTATGGCTTCCTGTACTTTTTCTTCGCCCAACAAATTACGAATCGGGATTCCTCCAATAGTAGTGTATCTGGGCATCGGCACCATGGTCTTTCCATGACCACCCAAAATCAAAGCCTGAATATCCTTTGTAGACACATTCAAAGATTCGGCAATGAAAGATTTATAGCGGGCCACGTCCAATTGTCCGCTCATACCCAACACCCGATTGGAAGGGAAACCACTACTCTTCCAAGCACAATAACAAAGAACATCCAATGGGTTGCTAACCACCACTATTACCGCATTAGACGAATAGTTGGCCACTTGTTGACTCACTTCGCGAACTATCCCCGCATTGGTGGCAATCAAGTCGCTGCGTTCCATGCCCGGCTTTCGGGTGATACCGCTGGTGATGACCACAACATCGCTATTGGCAGTAAAAGAATAATCGCCCGTGTAGCCTTTGATGTTGGTATCGAATCGTTTCAAAGCCGCAGATTGTCGCATGTCGAGGGCCTTACCCTCGGCAAGCCCAGGTTTGACATCAACAATGACAATCTCATTGACAAAATCGCGATCGGCAAGACAAGAGGCACATGCGGCACCGACCTCACCGGCACCTATTATAGATACTTTCGACATATATAATGCTTATTCTATTTCAATTCTGATAGTTTTCACAGCCCGTTCACAAGCTTTTATTGCATTTTCGACCGTGGCTGCTTGGGCGATGACTGAACCAATACGATCATTGCTACAATGGATGGGTACGGATGGGTCGCCCACAGCCTTTGTAAGGATAACTTGCTGCACCGACTCCAACTTCTGTGCTTCATCGACGCCATCAATGGAATGGATAATGCCTTGAGGACCATCGATATATCGGATAGCAGCAGCCAAATCCCATTTTGGTTCAATATCGGGCTTGTTTCCCATGGCTACATCAATGGTTGCCTTTACCATATCAATACCAGTGGAAAGCGGTACCAAGGCAGTTGTGATGTTGTCCCCACCCATACGCGCACCTAATTCAATCATCACGGGTCCGTTTTTCGTCACCATCATTTCCACATGCGCAGGACCTTGGTTAATGCCCACCGACTGGCACGCTTTAGTGGCCATATCCTTAATGGCTTTTTGCAGGGCAACAGGATGCTGTGAAGGCTGACTATGTCCCATTTCTACAAAATGCGGTGCGCCTGTAGTTATTTTGTCAGTGATTTGAAGGATGTGTACCTCGCCATTAATCACCATCACTTCCACGCTTACTTCGTCTCCTTTGAGATATTCTTCAACGATAACCTTGCCACAACGGGCATTCTCACGGCTGTATTCATATTCATTCAACAAATCATCAAAGCTTTTAGCCAACACTACGCCATGGCTGCCTGCATTATCAGTAGGTTTCATGATGCAGGGATAACCCAACCGACCGTTTAACGCCTTTAACTCTTCAAGACTATCAACGGTAAAAAACCACGGTGAAGCCACATTCTGTGCCTTGAAAGCCTTTATCATTTCAAACTTGTCCGTTGCCTTCACCGCGGTGGCATACGAGATGCCAGGCAAACCTAATCGCTCAGCCACCCGAGCCACGCCACGCATGGGCATATCAGTAGCCAGGGTCATGATGCCATCGGGCTTAAACTCTAATGCAGCAGATAGCACCGCATCCTCGTCCATAGTAGAGGCATTGAAAAACTCGTCAGCATATTGAATGCCAATAGCTTGAGGATTGTAGTCAGCTACACCTACATACAAGCCCATTTCCTTGGCTTTAAGGATGGCAGGAAGCTGGAGCACGGAGGCTCCTATGATCATCAGCTTTTTCATTTTTCGTAACTCTGCTCAGTATTGATATTTTTGCGGGCAACGACCGACCACACCGTTTGAAACAAAATCTTAACATCCATCCACAGTGTCATATGGTCGGCATAATAGGCATCCCATTTGAATTTCTCATCTTGGGTAATACTGTTACGGAAATAGGCTTGGGCATAGCCTGTCACACCTGGTTTCACCTTAAAACTCCTGATAATGTTATCATCATTTTCATTATCGAGGCGACCTTTTGTATACAACTTAGGTCTGGGCCCAACAAAGCTCATGTCGCCGAAGAGAATGTTGAGGAACTGTGGGAACTCATCCAAGGATGTCCTACGCATAATCTTGCCAATAGGAGTTACGCGGGGGTCGTCATCACTGTTATAAGTGCTGCCATCAGGATTCTTCAAGTCGGGTGAGTTGACGTACATCGAACGGAGTTTGAACATCTTGAAAGGCTTGTAAGCTTTGCCGGCACGAGTGGCGTTATAGAATACGGGGCCTCTATCTGTAAGCCAAATAATTGGTCCTAGAATAATGATTTCAAGCAATACAAAAGGCAGCAAGACGAGTGCGCCGATGATGTCGAAAAGGCGTTTGAAGAAGTGTTGGTACATGGTTTTTAGTTTAGAGTTGAGGGGTAAAGCATTGGAGGAAGCCGACTCCGAGCATAAGAAGGAATTTCATAGTTTAGAGACTGTATATAAAACTCGATATGTACAGAATTAAAAGCCTAATGACTAGTCAACCCCCAACATCGCCCTATAATTTGCCATCAACAACTTCACTGGGCTGTCTTTACTATAATCGACTCCCTCTTGATTGATTTTGTCAACTAAAACCAGAATCACATCCTTGAACAAATTGACAAAAGAATCTATCACCGTTGCATCACCATCAAAAACAATGAATTTGTTGACAAAGTCCTCGCTTTTAAAGCCATCGTTTCTAATGAGATTTGTCAGATATTCCGCCATCCCATCGGCATCTGTTCGCTTCCAGAAAGCATAAAAAGCTGTCAGCAATTCCTTATGGAGCTTCATCTGTTCATCAAAAGCCAAAGCCACAAACCTGTCTCTCAGCACCTCAAACGATTTGGTCGTTTTGTTCATCACAGCCACAGGAATCTTATTAGCACCATAATGAATCAACATACAATAATTCAACTCGGCCTGCTGATAAATGATCGACAAGGTGTCGTCAAGCATTTCGGCATCCACTTCGTATTGCCCCGTATCGGAATCCTGATACCTTACCATATAATAAGGCAACAATGTGCCAGTCACAAACATGTCGACGCGCTTTGGGTTGTAAAGATTCCCTGAATAACCTTTTGCAAGCTCACTTACCGATAAGGCACGGCAGAACAATTGGGTTGACTTGCATCGGCTGTCCTCATCAAACTTCCTAACCACCCGCAACACTGCCCTTTGTATTTCATCATAACCATAGCGTGCGTATTTTTCATCAATCCAGCCTGAAAGGTCGCGATAGTTCATCGACAGGAGTTTGCTGTGTAATGCGTCCATTTCGACGTCAGGAATCAGGTTTTCAGGAACGGCCAGAACGAAGTATTTGTCGAAATATATGCTGCTTTGCAATCTTTGCTTATCGATCAAAACAAAGGGGTCGGTTGTATTGTGATTGAAAAGATTGTGCTCTAGAATCTTTTTGAAATTGTTTCCTACATTGTGAGAATTCAAACCGTCAACAATGTCATCCAAGGCTTTTTGGAATCTTTCTTCCAGCTGTTTCTCGACTTCCTTGTCTTCCATAAAAGGAAACCCAACCTCATCTCGTGTTCTGAGCAGCGCGTTCTTATTGTGAAGCACTTTCAGATATGCTTCTTGACTCATGGTCTTTATGGCTTCAAGTATACAAAAATCATAAGTGTTCACCTCGTTGGCAATCGCTGGGAAGACAAAACCCAATTGATTGACGTATCTGATGCAATCCCTCTTGGTTACAAACAAGTTGGCAATTGTCTCAGCCATTGAATCAACCTCCTGGCTTTCAAACTGAATGTGGGTGTCGAAGATATTGTGAAATGATTTTGTTAAGTAGTTCTTGAGAAACGACTTTTGGATAGTTGGTAAGCTAATGGGGACCTGGATAATCTTATCTATAAAGCGTCTTCCGTCTTCAACAGAACTGCCGCCATAGTATTGTGCAATAGATTTTGAAGCCATATCCACGTCCATCGCCACCACATAGATGGTATTATCGAAATCGGCCACTTGTCGGATAAGCCTAAAAACGGTATGTAGCTCTTCTTTATCCAAGCGGTCGAGGTCATCAACGAAAACGAGGAGATGTTTGCCACTGTCGACAATAGCCTTCGAAATCCTTTCTTTCTGCTCCTTAATCGTGTTTTCGCTAGAAGCCAAAGCTTCCTTTGCAGTGTTGATTCCTGCTGACAACGCGCCACCAATCACAGGGATGGATTGCGCGGCAAAGGAGACGACTGCGCCATACTTTTTGATGAAATAGCGCACATCGCCTTCAAAATCCCTATAGACACTCTTGAAAAACTCGCCCATTAGCAACTCGTCGGAGCCCGCCTGCCAAGGGTTGAAATGGGCGATACTGATATTGTCATTCTTGCCATTCGCCACCAAAAGGTTTTGCACAAGGTTGATGAGCGAAGTCTTCCCACTCCCCCATGTGCCATAAATCCCGATATTGGTGCATTTATGGTCTGCCTTTGATAGTTCTATTATGGAGTTCGCTATAAGCTCCGCCATCGAAGCTCTGCCAAACTCGTCTTGGGAGACTTGTTGGATGGGAGTATCTGAAAAAATGAGGCTTGTTTTGTCCATAATTTGAAGATTCTATTTATTTCTGGAACTATATTTAATCGCTTTCAACTCTTCCACACTAAATATCTCTTTCTGAAACCGCCCCAAATTCTCCTTCCGCCTCTCCTCTGGCCATTCCCACCAATGCATATCGAGTAACTCATCAATCACTTCTTGAGAAAACCGATACTTAATTACTCTTGCAGGGACGCCGCCTACAACGGCGTATGGTGGCACATCCTTGGTTACAACAGCACCCGCAGCAACTACTGCACCGTTTCCGATAGTAACTCCTCCAAGGATTAAAGCATGGGAACCAATCAGCACATCATTGCCGACGATGGCTTTTTTCATGGGAGAGGCGTTGACATCTTTAACTGACCTTTGAGTCTTTTGATTGTTACTTTCTCTTAACGACCTTTCTAATATAGTTCGAACACAAGTTGGCTATACTATGTACCGTAACAGAGATACCAACAGTTACTATAAGAAAAAACACCAACTTTAACCATGAACGATGGATGGAATTATAGAAAATCATTTGCACCAAATATACTTCCAAAGAATACGCTCCTATTAATGACAAAAATCTCACCAACCAATTCACCCTATAAGATTCTACAACAAGATTCGCTATAATAATCAAAGACAATGCTAACGAACTTTTCATAATCAATTGCACAATTTTCATTGGAAAACTGTTCTCCCCAAAAGCTCTGATTTGTGGCAATTGCTTTGTTTGAAGCATCAATACCCCCAAGACAAATAATAATAAAGCCAACAATAATGCTTTTTTTCTGGTTAGCTTCTGCAAATTCAATTTATACATGGATACAACAACACCTATGAAAAACGAGAAGGACTGTTCTGCTTGTAGACATGGAAATACCGAGAAAGAAAAAACTCCGAAAAAAGCCAAGCCCAAAATGAGGTATTTTGACATACACTTAGCTAATACCCAATAAATAACGTAACACAATAAAAGATATTCAAGATACCAATATCTTGGAAATGGATAGGAAAACGTTTGGTCAAGAGGTATATATCTGACTATGAGCCAAAAGAATGGTAGCCAAATCAGATATGGCACCAATATCCTCAAGCTTTTCTTCTCCCAATAGTATTTGAGACCTTTTGTCTTGTTGCTTTCCGACAAGCCGAAACCCGAAACAATAAGAAAAATAGCTACACCGACGCCCCCTAATGGTGTCAAATATCTGATCATATACCCCCCCCAGCCCGTCCGAGAACTCAGATTTTACTAGCATTTCGAGTTGTTTTGGGTTGATTTAGGGGCCGTTTTCAGAGTCCTAGAGGCGGGGCGTTTTATCTGTCTGTTTTTGTTTGTTTCTAATACGAGAGCCCCTGATGTCTTAAAATGAGTCCTGCGGGGCCGATTTTTACAATTTGCGGAGTCCTCTTTTCCTTATCTGAGGGCTGCTAGGAGTGCCGGAACGCCTTTTATGTTGATGGCGCGTCGCATGTTGTACGACAGGCAAAACATGGCCACCTCTGCGGTTACTTTGGCGAAGCCTTTCAACAGGAAGTAGTATTGACCGAGCGACCGCTTGAGCGTTCCGAAGGGATGTTCGGAGAGGCACTTCCGCTGATCCATTTTTCTTTCGTCCAGATGGAGCACATAGCTTACAACCTTCTTCACAACGGTTTCCCGGTGATGCCTTTGGGGCTTGTCTCCTCCTGCATCCCCATGGGGGTCTGCCGATGGCTTGTAGCCTCTGGCTGTGATGATGAGCGTGTCCTTGTTGAAGTCGGCTTCCTTGAAGTCTGCCGAGGTGCACTTGTGCTTGCACCGTTTGCAGGCCAATTTGTTGCAGTAGCGGATCGTGCCGTTGCGCTTGATGGACTTCTGGCGGAGGATCTCGCCTTGGGGACAATAGACCAAGTTGCGTTCCGCATCCCTGACAAAGTAACCCCGTACCGCCTCCGCCCTCATCTGTTCGTCGGACATCTTCAAAACCTCGGCATCGGTCACGTCGGGTTTGTGTGCTTTTACTTCACGGACCTTTACGTCAGAAAGGATGTCTTTGTAGGCTTCGGGGATGACACCTGCCTCAAGACAGGCTCTCAGGTCCTCGGGGGCGGTGCTCGCCTTCTGCTCGTCGGAGACCTCCGCCTCCCTATAGTCGAACTTCACCTCCTCGGTGCAGCCACCGTCGCGTTGGATGACATTGGGCACGATGCCCGACGCAAGTGCGTTGGCATGGTCTTCGGGGCTTTCGTAGCCCTTGTCGGCAGTCGCCTCAAGTATGTCAACACCGTATTCGTTCTTCACATCACCGGCCACGCCCGTTATCTGCCCGTGGTCCGTAGGGCTGTTGGTGACTTGGAACCCGGCTATCATGTGGCTTCCAGCGTCCACCGCAACCTGTGTGTTGTATCCCACGCTGAACCCCTCGTTGGCCTTCATCAGTCTGGCATCGGGGTCTGTGAGCGATATCTGCCTCTCACCGCTCTGCTCCAGCAGCTCGCGGTATCCCTCGTACAACTCCTTGCGCCCCTTGCAAACCTCCAGCTTGTGCTCCAGTTCCTCTCTCGACAGTCTGGGACCCTCTTCCTCGTCACACGCATCAAGCTCCTCCATGTAGTGCGCAATGTGCTGGTCGAGACGGGCTATGCGGTCGTCAAGCTTGTTGAGTGTGAAGTTCCTGTCCTTCGCATTGACTGCCTTGAACTTGCTGCCGTCGATGGAAACAAAGCTCTTGGAAAACAGTTCCTCACCGTAGCAGAAGCGGTTGAACTCCCTGAACGTTCTCTCAATGGCCCTCTTGTTGTCCTTGCGGAAGTCGGCTATCGTGCGGAAGTCGGGGGTGAGCTTATTCAAAAGCCACATGACCTCAATGTTGACGCTGCATTGACGGGCCAGCTTGCGCGAGGAGCGCACCTCATAGTAGTAACCGTACACATAAAGCTTCATCATGTCGCGTGGGTCGTAACCCGGAGCACCCGTGTCAGCGGGGGTGAACCGCTGGAAGCCGAGCTGCTCCATATCCAGACGGTCGATGAACGCATCCATCAGGCGCACGGGAGCGTCTTGCCCGACATAGTCGTCTATGCAGTCGGGGAAAAGCACCCGTTGTCTTCTGTCTTCACCTTTCTTGTATGCCATATCTTATACCTGTTGTTTACAGGTACAAAGATACGAAAAATAATTGATATGTAACGATTTACGATAAAAAAGTTACTAACAAACCATAGTTTAAATCAAGTCAATCTATGTTAGAGTTCTCGGACGGCCTCCCCCCTTGTTTTTGTTGTTATTTATTAATAATAAGCAATTTACAGTAGGTTTTGTGCATGGCATTTGTCATATTGGCATTTGTCATGCTCTTTTTTGTACCTTCAACGGGTTGGGGACCAAAAAGCGTTTAACAGACACAACAATACAATCTATCAATAAACAACTAAAACTTGCTAAGATAAAATGAAACAATTGAAAACGAGGAAGAAAGCCTTGATGCTTTCGATGATGACTGCGGCCATGCTGTCGGTTTCGGCAACAACGATGGCCCAAAACAGCAATGGCGGTTTGTTTGAGCGTGGCCAATCGGCCGAAATCGAATCAAACGGCATGTTTAACGCTTATGGGAACCGCGACACCTACAACGGTACCTTTAGCAACGAAACCTTCGGCGCTCCCCTTGGTGGCGGCCTGTTGATGCTAACCATTGCCGCTGCTGGCTATGCCTTGAAGCGGAGAAAGGAGGACGAGAAATGAAAAAGCTGACCTTACTCGCAATGATGGCATTGGTGATGCTCGGCTTCACCCAATGCAAGAAAGAGAATCCGGCAGCAACCAAAATGGTTGACGTGACCTTCACCGCTGCCCGAGGCGATGCCAAGACTTCCATTTCGCCTCTTGGTGTCGTCGAGTTTGTGGCTGGCGACAAGATCCATGTGTATGGTGCCAGCTCTGGCTATCACGGCTACCTGACTTTCGTTTCTGGTGCAAAAGGCGGAGAGGCGACTTTCAGCGGTACCATCTCTGAATGGACCGACGGCGAGACCTTGCGTTTCTTCTACATTGGTTCGGGCAACGATTCCAAAGTTGCTACAGACGGAAGCGTCAATATTAACTTCGCCGACCAGTCGTATACCGGCGTGCAAAGCGAGGACAACGACCTTCTCAACATTGCCCACAACTTCCACGTTTCGCGCTACGAGCAAGCCGATGTCTCGACGGATGTCACCAATTTCAGCGGTGAGCTGAAGAACATGATGGCTCTCGGCTGCTACAACACAAGTGCCTTCACCGACGGAACCTATGTCAAACTGTACGCATACAATACTTATTCGACTGGTACTACCAAACGCTTAAAGAATATGATTGTTATCTCCTCACAAGGGGAAATACAATACCAGATAGCAGGCATTCGTACGGAAACGGATTATCAAGCTGGTCATATTATCACAGGGCCTGCCTCGGCTAAACGATTCGTTGCTTTACTTCCTTGGGACGAGGAAACACCAGCAGTAATCAATCTCAGGTTTACGAGCAACAACATGTCACCCGCAAACGGAATGGCAACCACCGTCTCTGTCAACAGTTTCATACACGATGGAAACTATGGTCCAATTGCTGCTCCAACACCTACGACTGTCAGCAATTCCTATGTAGACCTTGCAGTAGCTTCAGACCACACGTTTTCTGTTTCAAGTTCGAAAACCGTCAAGTTTGCCAAAGGTAACCTCGTCTACAACTGCGGCCGTTTCAAGATGCACAGCGAACAATACGGACGCATCTGGACCGATAATGCAACCATAACTAGTTATCTCAGAGTGTATCAGACCTTCGACTATTTCCAATGGGGTACCTCTTGTTGGGACAACGGCAACATGATGTTCATGCCATACAACCGTGATAACGATAATTTTAATGGTAGCAATTTTGGGCCCAAGGTCAATGGCTCCATTGCCTACAACTTGTATGACGAGACGACACACGAGCCCACCAACGCCGATTGGGGAAAGTACCAGTTTGGCATGAACGCATCATCCCTTGCTTGGCGTACAATGACTGCGACCGAATGGGAATACTTGATTAATAGACGCCGAAACTGCAGTACCATTGGCGGTGTTGACAACGCCCGGTATGTGAAAGCCAAAGTCAACGAAGTCACCGGCTTGATAATCTTCCCTGATAGTTACCAACACCCTGCTGACATCGCTGATCCCGTTGGAATCAATGAAGCCGACGTTGACCACTGGAACAACGATGACCCCGAACTGAACAACGCCTTTAGCCTCGTAGATTGGCAACAGATGGAGGAAGCTGGTGCGGTGTTTTTGCCTGCGGCCGGACATCGGGTGTCTACTGCAATTAGTTCCAATGGCACTGCCGGATATTATTGGTCAAGTACGTACCATCCCACTTATAGTTTTCAAGCTTACGGTTTAATGTTCTGCGATTTTTCTACCAATAACAGACACGAGGTGAATGCTAATTATGACGACATGAATCGTGTAAGGCATTGCAGCGTCCGTTTGGTCGTAGACGCCAACTAAATCATCGAGAAAAAGTTTCATATTCATGCTTTTATGTAGGTCGGTAGTTGAGGCTACCGACCTTTTTTTGTCGAGCCATGAAATAAAAGGGATGAATTTTTGCTTTTCCCGTAGGGTTTTCCTAAATTTGCGGCCAAATTGGTTTGTCATGAAATCTAAACGCTACCTCATCATGCTGCTGCTTGGGCTGTGCAGCCTCGTCAAGGCCCAACCTGTAATCATCACGCCACCAGTGGCTTATATCGAGCCTGGCCAGTCGGTAACGCTGACGGCCTCGGGCGCGTCGTTCTATCTGTGGTCGCCCGCCGCTGGCCTTTCCACCACCATCGGACCGGTGACGGTGGCCTCGCCTGAGGTGACGACGACCTACACCTGCACGGGCTACGGCCCGGGCGCGGAGAGCGTCGTCAACGGCGACTTCGAGCAAGGCAACGTGGGGTTCGTCTCGTCTTACCAATACAATTCCAACCTGTGGGGCGAAGGCACCTACTATGTCGGTGCCAACGCCCACGACTACCACAGCGGGTTCACGGGCTTGGCCCACGGCGGCTCGGGCATGTTCATGATCGTCAACGGGGCCACGAGTCCCGGGACGAATGTCTGGACGGAAACGATTTCGGTGGTGCCCAACACCTACTACGCCTTCTCCACATGGGCCTGCAACGTCAGCGTCGGCGACCCCAACCAAGTGGCCTTGTTGCAGTTCAGCATCAACGGGACACAACTTGGCGACATCTTCTCGGCACCTAACGAGCTGAACACTTGGACACAGTTCTACGAAATCTGGTACAGCGGCGCGTCCACCTCGGCCATCATCACCATCCTCAACCAGAACACGGCAGGCGGTGGCAACGATTTCGGCTTGGACGACATCTCGTTTTGCCAACTCGTGTATCTCGACGACGAGCAATGCACCGTCAACGTCGAAGCCATGATGGCAGTTGACGACCATCAGCAGGGATGCTATGGCGAGACCATCGTGGTACCGTTTCTCGAAAACGACCAAATCCTTCAAAACTGCAACAACTTCAACTGCCAGATCATCCAGCAGGCCTCGCATGGCACGGCGGCCTACGCCAACGAAACCATGACCTATACGCCGAACTCGGGTTTCTCGGGCACCGACCAGTTCCGCTACCGCATCAGCTGCGGCAGCCAAATGGCGGAAGCCACGGTCTTTGTTACGGTTTATCCGCAGTATGTCAGGCAGTTGTCTGTCTCGGGATGCGAGTCCTATGTTTGGCATGGCATGACTTTCACCCATACCACCGACACCACTGTGGTCGTGCCCGGAGTGGCTCCTAACGGTTGCGACAGCATCTACCAGCTACATGTCGACATCCACGAGGACGAGGAGGTCATCCTGCCCGCCGTTGAGACGTGCGACAGCTACACCTGGCACGGCACGACCTACACGCAGAGCGGCTACTACACCTACCAGACCACGACGCAATGGGGGTGCCTGCGGTTGGAGCACCTGCCGCTGACCATCCACTACGGCGACACCGTCGACTACGAGGTGACGGCGTGCGAGGAATACGTGTGGC
>CALDIA010000121.1 GCA_937901455.1 uncultured Bacteroidales bacterium
TGGGGTAGGGCAAAATCAACGGGTTCCCGATATAGTTTCGGGAACCCGTTTTTTATATAGTGGCAGTTGTGATGAGCCCATATAATTATTTTTTTTTTAGGAAAATATTCTTACTTTTGCCGCTTCGTTTGAAACATACTTTTAAATACTTATAAATATGAAAAAACTGTACTTTTTAACACTGGTATGTCTTGCTATGATGGCATCATTTCTGCCAATGGCACAGGCACAGACAGTCTGGAACGGCACGGCCGACATTACATGGTACGATGCTTCCCAAAACACATTTGACATTTCCACGCCCGAGCAGTTGGCGGGAGTCGCCCAGTTGGTCAACGATGGTACTGCTAACTTTAGTGGTAAAACGCTGAACCTAATGAACGACCTTTGGCTCAACAGCACAGGGGATTCCACCAACAACTGGGTGCCTATCGGCGGTTATGCCACGGCTACAACCGAAGCTCAGTATTCTGGAAACAGTTTCCGGGGTGCCTTTAATGGCCATGGGCACAGCATCTACAACCTTTATTGCGACAAGTCTAACTATTTCCATGCGGGTCTTTTTGGCTGTATTCAGAATCCCTGTACGATTGACTCTTTGGTAATGATTAACCCTGTGCTGAAATCAAAAGGTATGATGGGTGCCATCGCGGGTATGACACGTTCAGGGGGTGCCATCTACATCCGTTATTGCTTGGTTGTCAATGGTAGTCTGCAAGGCACTGGCGGCAACAACATTGGTTTCATGGTGGGTGCCAACTATCCTAACAGTAGCGGCACTCAGATTCAAAACTGCGGTGCCACTGGTACCGTGTCAGGTAATTATCCGGGCGGTATGGGTGGCAATGGCCAATATACAACATGGACTAACTGCTATTTTGCCGGTACGGTCACAGTGACTGGTGGCGATACTGACTGCGGTAACTTTACAGCCCATCAGGGTACGCTTAACAATTGCTATGCATACGCCAATATCACTTCAACTAGCGAGGGAAGAGCCGCTACCGCAAAAACACAGGCTGAGATGCAATCCCCAGATATCATTACGCTGCTTGGTGATGCTTTCAAGATGGACAATGGTATGAATAATGGCTATCCGATCATGTCGTACATGGCGGGTGTGGATCCTGTGGAGACGGAAATCTGTACAGGTGAGAGCGTCACACTGACGGCTTTTGGCTATGACTCTTACTTGTGGGACAATGGATCTACCAGTGAGACCATCACGGTTTCCCCGACGGCTACGACTACCTACACGGTGACGGGCACCAGCAATGGTGTGGCTACAGTGCTGACCTCTACCGTGACGGTTCACCCTCAGGCAATCATTACCGTGACGGCGATGGCCACCCCTGACGGACAGGTGCATGGGACGGTGACGCCAACCAATACCACGGTGGCTTGCGGCAGCTCCGACAATGTGACGATTACCATCACCCCAGACGCCAACTGGCATATCGCACAGATTACCATGAATGGAGAAGTGCTCCGTGGTGAGGATCCTAATGACGGCTCCGTGGTTTCTTATACATTCAACCCTGGCGGTACGCTGGCCGAGGTGAAAGTCTTCTTCTCTAATATCTGGACTATCACATCCACTACTGTTTTGGACGATGGGTCTCCGCTGAATGTGTCTAACCTGGTAACCCCGTGGGGTACCAACGGTGTGTATAACGCCACCCAAGGAGACTCTGTGGTCTATCAATTCAATGAGACCTCCGTTTATCATATTACGGACGTGACGATTGACGAAGTGTCCCAAGGTGTCATCAGCGAATACACTTTCTACGATGTGGCCGCTCCGCACACCATCACGGTGACCTATGGCGCCTGCGGACCTGTGCAGAACTTTAATGTTGTCCAAGTGATGGGTACGTCAGCATTGCTCTCTTGGAATCCTGCCTCGGTGGGCGATGTGGTTGACTATACCGTCGAATACAAAGAAGCGACTGAGACGACATGGACTACTATTTCTTCTTTGACAACCACACAGTATATGCTCTCTGGCTTGACACCGCAGACGGATTATGACGTACGCGTGAAGACCTCCTGCTCCAACGCCTTGGAGGGGGGCTGGCAAACCAAATCCTTTACCACCTCCTGTTTGGTTGGCGGACCTGTTTCAATAGGTACTTCTACGACAACAAACGCATATCTTCCAATATATAACTATTATAATTATGCTACTTCTGAGCAGCTCTTTACCTCTGACGAGTTGGGCGGTGCCAATACATTTACGTCCATTTCCTTCAACGCTTCAACGGTGAACGCCACAACACGTACTTGGGATATCTATTTGATGCCTACTACGCTGTCGTCGCTCCCTTCCTCTTTCGTGAATGTGGATACTTCTGCTGTCAAAGTGTTCAGCGGTACAGTTAATATTAGCTCAGGATGGTTTACCATTAATTTTGATACTGCTTATGCTTATGATGGTACTACAAACCTGATTCTTGTCATGGATGACAATACAGGTTCATATGTCAGTCCCAACTATTACCAAGTGAGTAGCAATCCCCATGGTAATTCCTTATACTATTATAACGATTATACAAATTATGACCCGTATAATATTAGTCAAGCGCCCTCTACCAACTCATACCGTAATGTGGTTGTCTTTGGTGCCCTTTGCGACAGCACAGCCACATGTGTGGCCCCGAATCTGATGCTTGGCGATGTGACCGAGAACAGCGCTGAGATACAATGGGTTCCTGGTTATTTGGAAAACAGCTGGAACTTGGAATACAAGGCTGCTTCTGACACTGAATGGATTTCTGTAGGTTCTGTAAATGGTAATATGTATGAACTTACTGGCCTGAACGCCAACACCAAGTACAATGTCCGTATGCAGTCTGACTGTGGTTCTGAGACGAGTCTTTGGTCTGGGTTGAGTTTCCGTACCGAGTGCGGACCTATTACTGAGCTTCCATATAATGAAGACTTTGAGGATGCATCAGCTCTCTATAGTACATCCCAAGACAACTATATCCTGTGTTGGAACCGTTATGCTTCTGATCCGACGCATTATGTGTATGTTCCGAACAACAGCAATGCCCACGGTGGTACACACTTCCTGGATTTCCATCATACACCCAGCTGCTTCAATATTGCGGTGATGCCGGCTTTGGATGCCTCTATTGCATTGAATACGACCCAGGTACATTTCTATGCATGTAAAACTGGCTCCACAGGTACTTTGGAAGTGGGCGTGATGAGCGACTATAATGATCCTACCACTTTTGAAGCTGTTGATACAATTGACCTGAGCGCATTTTCTACATATACATACGCAGAAGAGGTTGTTTCCTTTGAGAACTATACTGGCAATGGCCAATATGTTGCTTTCCGCGTAAGCAATGCTGTCAGCTGCGGCTATTACGTGGATGACGTCACCCTTGAAGAGATTCCAACCTGTATGTACCCTTCCAACCTGCAAATACTCAACGTCGGCGATGACAATGTGACTATCGCTTGGATGGAGAATGGCTCCGCCACAACTTGGAATGTGCTCTACGATACTACGGGCTTCAATCCCGAAAATGGCGGTATCATATTGTCTGTTGATACTACCGAATTTACTGTGACGAATCTGGAAGGCATCACCACCTACGATTTCTATGTACAGGCAGACTGTGGCGGTTTGGCCAGCGAATGGCTTGGACCTGTCACTGCCACTACGGGAATCTTCACGATGGGTACTTCAGGCTCAGACACGCTGACCACCTGCAACGCTATCATCTATGACAATGGTGGTCCTAATGGAAACTACAGCACTTACTGTGATTATACTTTGGTAGTGTATCCTGCCACAGCAGGTAGCGGTTTGCAAATTAGCGGCCCCTGTGTGCTCTCCAACTATTCCTATGCAAACTCCACCCTTACATTCTATGATGGAGTAGGTACGAATGGTACACAGCTGGCATCCTACAGCAATGGGACCTATGAGGTTGCTGTGGCATCTTCCAACCCTATTACTATCCATTTCTCCTCCAGCTATTATACAGCTTCCGGTTTTGCCCTTACAACCATCTGCTCCAATTGTCCACCTCCCTCCAATGTGACTGTTACGGACATTGACACAACCAGTGCAACGATTTCATGGAGCGGTAACGCCGATAGTTATGCAGTGGTGTTGAATGGTCCATCAACTGGGTATTATACAACTAACGATACCACTCTGACAATTAGTAATCTAAACAGCAGCTCTTTCTATTCCGTACAGATTCGCTCACTCTGTAGTGGCGACTCCTCCCTGTTGACACCTGCGGTGTCGTTCAGCACTGCTTGTGGCGCAATTACCATTACGGCTACACAGCCCTGGACAGAAGACTTTGAAGGCTACAACGGCGGCGGTGCGCAAGCGTTCATCTGCTGGAGCACCCCTGTCACCCAAGTCGTGGATAATGGAACATCACCGTTCGTATATTGTGGCCACTCTCCTTCATGCCACTCCGGCTCCAACTCTGCTGAAATGAAAGGCTCTAACATCATGCTGGCATTGCCTGAGTTTACCAATGACATACATGAGCTGCGCCTCTCCTTCTGGGCTACTACAACCAACACCTCCAATTATGGCAATATGCAGGTCGGTGTTATCACAGACATCAACAATCCTTCCTCTTTTGAACCACTTGGACCTGCCGGTGTGCCCAGCTCGAGAAATGGTGTCGGTAACTATATGGGCCCCTTCGACTTCAATGGCGTACAAGCAACCAACGGTAGAATCGCACTTCGTTTGACAGATGGCAGCTCATCGCTCAGCTGGAATCTTGATGACTTTACCGTTGAATTGACCCCCAACTGTCCTTCTCCTGTGAAGACCAGCGTGACGGCTACGAATGTTGATGGCCACAATGCTACCATCACCTTTGTGGATAACGACCCAACTCATAACGCATGGACCGTTTATTTCAAGCCTTCTACAGACTCGATATGGCAGTCAACTGTAACCAACGACACGACCACAACCTTGACGAATCTTGATCCGGAAACCACGTATGATGTATATGTGGTGACCAACTGTGCGACACCAGACACAGAAGAGGATGCTACCATGACAATCCATTTCACCACTTTGGTGGCTTGTCCTGCCCCGACCAACGCAAGTGCTTCCAATGTGACTACAACCGAAGCTACTATTTCTTGGACCGGCACTGCCGACAGCTACAATGTGGAATATGGTCCTGCCGGCTTCACCCCGGGCGCTGGAACCGTAACGTCCACTGCTACCACCTCTATTGATCTTACAGGATTGACATCAGGTACTGCTTATACTATCTATATCCAGTCTGACTGTGGCGCTGAAGGAACCTCTTCCGCACTGACATGTAACTTCAGCACGGCCGTTTGCGATGTGGCAGACCAATGTTCCTACACGTTCACGCTGCTTGACTCCTGGGGTGACGGTTGGAACGGCGGCCAATTGTTGGTACAACAAAGTGGCATCACAGTTGCCACACTGAGTCTCTCTTCTGGAAACTCCTCAACAGAGACCGTCTTATTGTGCGACAACGACTCTACCTCTTTGGTGTGGAATGCCGGATACTATGAATATGAGTGTAGCTTTACGGTGGCTTCCGTTGATGGAACGGTGATTTACACGTCTCCTACGATGGACAACTATACCACCTACTCCTTCATTCCCGATTGTACATTGCCTACCTGTCCAGCTCCAACGGACTTGATAGTCAGCAATGTGGGTAACACTTCTGCTATGGTTTCTTGGACGCCTGTTGGAACCGAGACCAGCTGGATTGTCGAGTATAAAGCCACTACAGCCTCCAACTGGACAACCACCACGGCCACCTCGCAGAGCATCACGATCACGGGACTGTCAGAACTCACGACTTATCAGGTGCGCGTGAAGGCTGATTGCGGTGATGAAACTTCCCAATATATAACCTCTTCCTTCATGACCCCGGCCTGCGCTGCAAGTGACGCATGCCCATACACATTCGTTCTGGTTGACGGCTATGGCGATGGCTGGAACGGCGGCCAAATGAATGTGGTTCAAGGCGGCGTGACCATCATCACTTTGGAAGCGGTAAATCACGGATTGTACAGCACAACAACCTATGATACGGTGGTGGTTTCCCTGTGCGACAACCAAAGTATTACGCTGAACTGGGTTAGTGGTAGTTTTGATGATGAGGTCTCCGTCTATCTATATGGCCCCGACGGTTCATTGGAAATGTCTCAAGTTAACTTTGAGAATTACACTCCGTACACCTTCACAGGCAATTGCGGTGGCTCTTCTCCTGCCACCTGTGATGCGCCTACAGGTCTTGCGGTGAACAACCCGGGCCAGACTTCGGCCACGGCCACCTGGAGCGCCGGCGGCACCGAGACCTCCTGGAACGTGCAGTACAAGACCACTACTGCCTCCAACTGGCAGAGCGCCACGTCCAGCACGACCTCCTACACGATGACGGGCCTCACCGCTGGAACCCAGTATGAAATTCGCGTGCAGGCAGTCTGCGATGCTTCCACCACCAGCGACTGGACGGGCATCGTTTCCTTCACGACGGCCAACGAGGACACGCCGACCTGCCCGGCCCCGACCAACCTGCATGCTGAGCTGGGTGAAAGCCACACGACGGTCATCCTGACCTGGCAACAGGAGGCCAACACGGCCAACGAATGGCAGGTCAACTACCGCCAGACCACCGAGGACACCTGGAGCGCGGCCACGGCCAACGCCACGAGCTACACCCTGACCGACCTCGTGCCCAACGTGACCTACGAGTTCAACGTGGTGGCACATTGCACCAACGGCCTGACGAGCGATCCTTCCAACAGCGTGACCATCCAGACCGACAACGTGGGCATCCAGAGCTGGTTGGAGAATAGCGTGAAACTCTATCCGAACCCGGCGACCCAAGTGGTTAATGTGGCATGTGAGATGGGCAATGAAGCCACGGCTATAGAGGTTTACAATGTGTATGGCCAGTTGCTGACGGCCCTCACGGCCGATGGCAGCACAACATTTGCCATCAATGTGGCCGACTTGGCCAACGGCATGTACTACGTGCGCGTCACGACCAACAAGGGCGTGGTGACCAAGAACTTTGTGAAGCGATAAATCCCTTTGTATGACTACAGGTCGCCCTCTTGGGGGCGGCCTGTCGTCTTGTTTTTGATGGGGGGGAGAGAAGGATGTCCTGAAAAACTATCAAAAAAACATCGGCTTTGCTTGTTTTGTAAAAAAATATTATATTTGCGCAATTGTTTTGTAAGGCTATGAAAAGGTTTGTATTCTTCTTGTCGTTTTTGATGCTGGCCTCGCTGCTCACTGCCCAGAGCGAAATCTTGATGGGGAGCCAGGCGGTTGTTACGAACTGCTCTTTCCTGATACATGACGACGGGGGTGCGACAGGCGACTATTCGCCCAATGCACACCAGACGCTGACTATCTTCTCCAACGATCCTTCCAATGCAAGCGTGATGGTAGAGGTCCAGAACTTGGATATAGACCCTTCCGATACCCTCATCTTCTACGATGGCACTGACACGACAGCCACAGTCCTGCACAAGATCAACAACAGCAACTACGATCCTACTGGTACCTTTCGCTATGCGGCCACC
>CALDIA010000122.1 GCA_937901455.1 uncultured Bacteroidales bacterium
GGCAGGAGAACGCCGGCGTGAGCGTGGCCCGCAACAACGGCGTGGCGGCTTCGCATGGCGAGTGTCTCTGTTTTCTCGATGCCGACGATTGGTGGGAACCGACTTTCTTGGAGGAAATGGCGAAACTCATTGCCGAGTTCCCCGATGCAGGCATTTACGGGGCGAGTTATACGATTATCAGCGAGCAGAATCACAAGTCGAGATTGGCAGCTATCGGTGTCGACAAAGGCTTTGAACGGGGCTATATAGATTACTTCAAAGTCTATGCTCGTGGTTTATATATGCCTCTGTGGACGGGTGCCGTTTGCGTTCCGCGAAAAGCGCTTGATTCGGTGGCCGGATTCAATCCAAGACTCAAAATGGGCGAGGATTTTGATCTTTGGGTTCGTATCGCATTAAACTACAAGGTCGCTTTGGTTAACAAGCCTTTGTCGAATTATAACCAAGATGTTGATTCGGCCAATAGGGCTATCGGAACATTGCCGCCACCAGAGACCCAGTTCTCCTTTTGCGCAGGTTATCTTGACGAGGCGAAAAAGCGCAACCCTGCCTTGAAATTTACGGTTGAAATGGTCCAGATTGCATGCCTGCGAAGTTATTATCAGTCAAGAACCTATCATAAGAGAGCCAAGGAAGTGTTGGGTGAACTTGATGTGAACGCCCATGAGGGACAGGCTTATGCCAAGTATCTGCACTATCCAGCATGGATGACGCTGATGAAAGACAAGATATACACTTATTTGAATAGATGGATAAAGAAATGAAATATGTCGTTCATGTGATGGGGATGCCTTCCTCAAAGTATGGAGGAATTGAGCGGTTCAACGTAGCTTTGTCCCATGCGCTCATGGAGAAAGGGCTGAAGAGTGTCTTCGTGTATGAGTCCTATCCGGAAAGCGAGGCTTTCGTTGAAGACTTACAGAAGAACCATGCAGAGGTTGTTGTTTCGGATTCACGCTGGCATCCGCTGCGGTTTTGCAAGGATTATATTCAGCTTCTCAAGAAGTATCGTCCCATTATCGTACATGCCCATTTCACAAAAGCGAGGTTCTATGCCATTCCCATAGCCCGTTTTCGTGGCATCAGGAACCTTTTTTTCACTATTCATAGCACCATGTTGCCAAAAAAAGAGATAAAGCCTTTTACTCGGCTTTGGTACTCGTGGACCAATAAAATGTCGAAAGTGATTGCTGTCAGCGACGACATTTGCGCTGTTTACAAGACCAATTGGCCCAATGCGGAGGTCAGGAGGATTTATCTCGGTGTGGAGCAGGTGCATGGTGATAAGAATGAAAGCCGCGGCAAGTTAGGCATTCCGCAAAGCCAGATGATGTTGCTTACGGTGTCTAACTTCAACCATATCAAGGGGCTGGATGTTCTCTGCAAAGCCATTGGCTTGCTGCAGGATAGGGGAGAGATGGACGGCACATGTCTTTATATTGTGGGTCAGCCCGAGTCTGACAGAGAAGCGCTTGGCAAGTTGATTGACACGTTGGGAATACAGGAGCAAGTGAGAATGATAGGCATTTCAAATGATGTGCCGTGTTTTCTTACGGCAGCCGACATTTATATCCAGTCCTCCCGAAACGAGGGTATAGGTTTGGCACTGATGGAGGCGGCCTCGGCAGGCTTGCCGCTGGTGGGCACCAAGGTGGGTGGCATCCCTGAGATTGTCAGGAATGACTTCAATGGTCTTTTGGCGCCTTTGGAAGACGAAGAGGCTTTGGCCAAGGCCATAGGCTTGCTGATGCATGACGAGGATTTGAGGAAACGTTATGGCGAATGTAGCCGGAAGGTCTATCGAGATGAATTTTCGGTGTCTGTCGGTGTTGAGCAGACGCTTGATTATTATGGGATTTGAAGACAAAGGATGTATGCTCCCCAAGACAATCCATTACTGCTGGTTCGGCCGTGGCGAGATGCCCGAGTTGGCGAAGAAATGCATCGCCTCG
>CALDIA010000123.1 GCA_937901455.1 uncultured Bacteroidales bacterium
TTACCTTTTTTCTACCTTACCTTTTTTCTACCTTACCTTTTTTCTACCTTACCTTCTTTCTACCTTATACAAGATAGTCTATTGCTTGCGTTATTCAAGTCAGGTCGATGATTTGAAGCGCCTCGTCGGGCGTGGAATAGCGGCAGTTCAACTTGCCGTCCACGATGACAAAGTGCGGGTAGCCGCAGCATGCGCCTTCCAGTTCCTCGCTGTAGGCGTGATAAGCGACACAGCCTTTGTATTCGGCATCGAAGGTCACGCCGTCGAAGCCTGACGATTGGGCGAAACGCACCGCCGCGTCGTAAGTTTGCTTGTTTGGCTTCATTTTTTTTCAGTTTTTTGTTGCGTTATTGAAAAGTTTTGTATTTTTGCGTCGTGATAGCCGAGGAGAGCCCGTGCATTTGGAGCCGGATACTTCACCCTCGGTATGGAACAAATTGATAACCTCGGTAGTTGTACCCGGACTGTAAATCCGGAGCATCTATCGAGGTTTTGTTATGCCGTCCAAGATTGATTCCTGGTCCGAAACGCTGTATAGATAGTGTTCGCCCGTTTCGCTTTCTTTCACGATTATCCATGCCCTATCTCCTTTTATTTTGGTTTCAAAAACATGCACTTTTAATTCAGGATTCCTGTAATTGCGCCCCCAACCCTTGTACTCCGCTTCTCTGAAAGCCCTATGGATATCAAGAATCAGTTCGTTCTTTTCTTCGTAGTGTATGAAGGGTTGGTTGAGCCATTCTTTTATGTTGTTATTGGTGAGTTTTACTGGCATTCCAAAGTTTGGATTCGTCAAGGGTGTTCCCGTCAAGGGTTTTGCGAGTTCCCTTAACTCCGCTCGCCTTGCCCTTACGCTTTCGGGCAATGTGTTCTTTAGCTTCGCTCCGTCACTGCCCTTTATACCGCCCTTCACAATGATTCTACCCGCCGCCGTTGCCGATTTTGCCGTTCCTGCCTTGGCCACCGCTCCTTTGACGATTTCGGGGTTGGGCATCAGGCCGTCGACACGGAGAACGTCCACCTTGCCAACCGTGGACACTCTTGGGACGTAGTCTTTCACCCAACTCACCACTTTGCCCGTCTGCGGGTCGTAGAAGCGGAGCTTGCCGTCTTCAAGACGTTCCACCGTGATGACATGGCCTTCACCCTTGCCTTTCCATGTGAAATCGAGATGGTATCGGCCTGGCTGCTTTGTGGCATTGTCGATGTTCTCCGTTATCTTTTCGACGGGCAGTCCCTTGCTGCGCACCTTCCATCCCTTGCCCACATGCTTTATTTCGTTGCATTCGTCTTTCCTTGGCGCTTTGCCCGTGGCGGGGTCAATCCAAGCCAACTCCGTCTGCCTCGAAAGCCTGAGCGGGACACTACCTTTCGCGCCCGTGTTTGGCAAAGCCTCCACGTCGAATCCACGGCGGCGCAACTCATTGGCGACAACGGCGCATTGGCAGTTGGTGGTGTATCCGCTTGCCGTTCCTGCCTTGTAGTGCGGGTTGCCGCGCAGTTCGTTGGCATCATCGAATGACATAGGCTCGCCTTGCACGACCCCAATCGCCTTTGCTGTTCCCCTGCTGTTGTCAATCCATGCCTTGCGTTGCTCACCTGACAGCCCATCGGGGACATACCTCACCTTCATGGGTTTTGGGGCTGCATTCCCCATGAACCTGTCAACGATGGCGGCGTTCTCACGGATGAAGTACGGCAGCGTCCCGCGCTCCTCGGCCCGGGCAATGCGTTCCTCGTTCTTGCCCACCCATTCCTTGAACTGGTCTGGAACGTCATGCACCGTGTTCACGCTCTCGTTGTTCTCGCCCGCCTCAAGGTCGCGCCAGACCTCCTCGTCTGTCTTCAGGATGTAGGTGGTGTAGCAGCGGCAGTTGCTTCCCCAAAAGCATTTGCCGTTTCTGCGGATGTACATGGTGTTGTTGCGCTCCAAGGTAAGGTCGTAAACCATGCCGTTATAATCCACATAGTCTTTTTTGTATTGCGTTGCATATTGGGAACGGCACTCCGAAATCGTGATGCAATCGTAATTGATGGTGTAAACCCCATTCCTGAACTCTTGTTGTTTGCCTGCTGTGTGGCTTATACGATAGGATGGTCTGTTGCCTGTTTTCAATATCAGTTCGCCGATGTCGTCAGCCATGCGTTTTGAGACTGTGCAATAAGTGCGTTCATCATCTTTCGGCACGCAAAGGTTGCCGCGATTGCCTACAAACGGCTTCGCTTTCTTGATGTGTCCGTCACACGAAACGAAAGCGTCAAGGAACATGCGTATGCTTTTCGCGTTGCTTTCCTTGATTTCGGAAGGCACAAACTTGTCTGCCGCTTTTCCGAACTGCATAAGGTATTCGTACCAGTCCTTGTCGTTGAACTCGATCTTGCCGCCGTTGTATCTCGGCTTCATCCCCATTTCGGCGATGCAGTCGTAAATCCGTGAGCGGTCTAAGTCTTGTTGCGCAATGCCAACCTCATAGCGATGGCCAAGGCTTCCGTCCGACAGCCAATAGCCCATGAATTTCGCAAAAAGGGCGAAAGGAATCGTATGGCTGCCGACCTGCATTGTTTCCATCATCACGCCTCGCCATTCCGACGAGCGGTATATCGGCTGGCTAACGCCACAACGCTCCGCCTCGATGCGCCTGAAAGTGCGCCCGTCCTTTTTCGACACAGCAAGAACCTCGTGCTCAGGCGTGACCATTTGGCTGTAGGAACGATTATGGAAGTGTACCATCTTGCCATTGTATTCTCTGCCAATATTGAGTGCTATGCCCACAAATTCAAGGTCGCGCGTATCAGGATTGAGCGAAAGGATAAGGTCGTCGTCCTTCACGTCCTTGAAGAGCTTCCATCCTTCCGCTGTATAGACCTCGCTGTCGTCTGAATAACATTGCGGGTGCCAGCCCGTGAACTTGAAGTCCTTCGGGTACTTGCCTTGCAGCTCGTCGCAGATGTCGGTGAACTCCTTGCCGTTGCAAGTGTGGTTGTTCGACAGATGCACCTCTATGCCAACGCAGGCGTCGAACTGCTGTGCCGTCTGGCTGTCGGACGAGCGGTAGGCCATGTTGATTTCCGTCCGCGCCAGCCGCATAGCGTTCTTGTAGGCCGAGCGGTACTTGCCCGGCCCAGGGTGGAAAGCCTCCATCGCCTTGCTCATCCTTAGCTCGCCCGTCTCCTTGTCGCGCACGCGGCGGAACAGCGCGTCGGGGTCTTTGAGCAGGCTGCGTATGTCGCGGCTCAACGCCTCCGCCGACCTGCCTTCGAGCAACGCCGTGTCGATGGCCGTTTCCATCTGCCGCTCAAAGTCCTCGGTATATCCCCACACCTTATCCGACAGCTTCAAGCCGCCTATCTTGCGTTTCTGGAAGGCTTCAAGGGCATCCATGTTGCGGCTTTTCATGGTCAGCAACTTGTCGAGGAAAAGGTCTTGCCGCTGCTGGGTCTGCTCCGCGAGGCTGTAGAGTTGGCTCAGGTACTCGGTGGCTTGCTCACGGGCGGTTTCCCATTCCTTGCCCTCGGCTTCCTTGCGCTCCCGCTCGGACATGCGCGGCGTCGGGATGCCCTCCTCGGTCAGGTAATTGGCGATCCGCTTATAGCCCCAACCGTCGATGTACAGCTCAAATATTTTGCGGACGACCTCGGCCTCGGTGGGCACAACTTCGAATTCCTGCCGGGCGTTGACCTTGTAGCCGTAGGGCGCGGCGGTGATCCACTTGCCGTCCTTTTGCCGACGGTTCACGACAGCCCGCACCTTCTTTGAAGTGTCGGTGACCGGCATCTCGTTCATGAGAAAGCGCAGCTGAATGTTCAGCCATTGGTCATCATTGGGGAAGTCGATCCCGTCCCCGATGGAGATGATGCGTATCTCGGCGTCGCGCAGATCCTCCAATTCTCC
>CALDIA010000124.1 GCA_937901455.1 uncultured Bacteroidales bacterium
CCGCGTCGCTGGTCTCTCCGCTGCTGAACCGGTTCGTAAAGAAGTGGACAAAAGAGAAAAAAGAAGGATTGCGGCAGACCCTGCGGCGGGGCCAGGCCTTTAGGCCTGTTGAGGCCCCGTTGCGGGTCTGCCGACAAGGGGACGCGACGCATTATCAATATAATCAACAAAACGAAACACTATGTCAGTGACAAAGGAAATCATAGACCAGGAGGCACTCCGCGTGAAGACGGGTGTCTACGGGGAGATCCACCTCCACAAGGAGGGTACCTTCCTGCGTGCCTACGATTGGAGTGCGTGGCTCTGTTGCCGCTACCTGCACGAGTTTAAGGTAAACAAGCGGACGTTTAAGGGCATCGACGAGCCCGTGGCATACATCGGCTTCCCCGAGACGAGTCTCGCCAAGTGGATGCCCGAGGGTGCCGCTACGGAGGCCGTTGACGAGAAGCATGTCAAGATGGTGCTGCCACCCATCATGCTCATCGACGACGGCCAGGCCATGGAGTCCGCCTATGGTGAATGGAAAGCCGCCATCCCCCTGACCGAGATGCATGGTGGGCAGCGCAAGCGTGAGCAGGGCGACGATGTGGAGTCGCTCTTTGAGGCTCCCCCCGCTGCGTCGCTCACGTCCATCATGCAGCGTGTCTTGGCCTATCCCATCGAGAGCAAGTCGCCCATAGAGTGCATGACATTCCTTGCTGACGTGAAGCAGCGTCTGGCGAAATTGTTCTGACTTCTTTTTTCATGTACCAAACAATGATAGGATGCACACCAACAAACTGGAGTTGGTCAGTTCACAGGCAGCCGGTCTTGCCGTCCTCGTTGGCGGTGAGAAAAATCTTAAGCATGGCGGCTGGCTTCGCCCCAAGTGGGGTGATTCCGCTTACGAGCCATCAGTATCAGCAGGCTGCCGCCGCAAAGTCAGTGACAGGGCAGTTCCTTCCCGCTGCGGGCAACCGCTGGAATGGCGAGCTCAACAATGTGGGCAACAACGGCAACTATTGGTCGTCTACGCTCAATGGCAACAACCCGAACAACGCTTACAACCTGAACTTCAACTCGGGCAACGCCAACTGGAACAACAACAACCGCAACAACGGTCATACGGTGCGCCCTGTGCGATAGCACTTACCCCTCTATGACACGTATGGGCAGTGCATCCTTTTTCTTTTTGGGGGCAGTGGGCGGATACGCTGATCCGCCCCTACAATGACAAATGGCGTTTCCTGTCACTATCTTTATACCATGTACCGTCTGACATACGAACAACTATTGGAGGATTTACATACGGCATATTACGATGCCCGCCGCCACAAGCGCAACAAGCCCTACCAGCAACGTTTCGAGAGCGACATGGAGGAGAACCTGCGAGGGCTGTGCGACGAGCTGTGGAGCCGTACCTACCAGCCCCGCCCCTCCACGTGCTTCATCATCACCGACCCGAAGAGGCGCGAGGTGTTTGCCGCCCAGTTTCGTGACCGCATCGTCCACCACCTGTATTACAACTACACCCACGAGATGCTGGAGCGCACGTTCATCGCCGACTCATACAGCTGCATCAAACGGCGAGGCACTCATTACGGCATCCACCGCTTGGAGAGTCACATCCGCCGTGAGAGCCAGAACTACCAGGAGCCGTGCTACGTGCTGAAGATGGACATCCGAGGCTATTTCATGCACATCGACCGCAAGCGGCTGCTTGAGATTTGCCTTGCCTCGATTGACAAGATGGCCGGCCATCGCGTGTCGCGCCATAGGCCCGAACAATGGCAGCAAGTGGTTGACGTGGATTTCATAAAGTACTTGACGAAGTCCATCGTCATGCTTGACCCTGCCGAAAATTGCCTTATGAAAGACCGCCAGTCGGACTGGGAAGGCCTGCCAAAAGACAAAAGCCTGTTCAATTCACCCGAAGGCTGCGGCTTGCCCATAGGCAACCTCACCTCGCAACTCTTCAGCAACGTCTATCTCAACGTCCTCGACCAATATATGAAGCGCGAACTGAAATGCAAGCATTATGGCCGCTATGTCGACGATTTCTATGTGGTCAGTGCCGACAAGGTTTGGTTGCTCGCGATAGTTCCCAAAGTACGGTCGTTTTTGTCGGAACGTTTGGGGCTTGACTTTCACGACGGCAAGTTGCAGCTGACCTCGGTTTGGCACGGTGTGGAGTTTCTGGGCGCGTGGCTGAAACCATATCGGATTTACGTATCAAGGAATAGCGTGGGACGCATCAAAAGGAAATTGGGACTGCTGGCGTTGGAATCTCCCGAGAAATGGTATGCGCCACTCAATTCCTATTGTGGGTTGCTATCGCATTGGAACAATTTCAACGTCAGGCAAACGATGTTGCTGAAGCGGCATCAATTCATCAACGGTGGTATGTTCGATTGCGATTTGCGGCATTTCCACGATTGAGATTGTTTCACACGAAAGCGGAAAAACCATATCTTTGCAACGTAAAAAGATCCAACGATATGAAAAAACTACTTCCCCTGATTCTTTTGGCATTCGCCTTTTCCGCCTGCCAGAAAGTCGAAAAGCCCAACGTCGTCGTGCAAAGCCTCAACCAAGGCTGGACGCTCACGGGCGACACCTTAGATATTAATATGCAGGTCGATGTGCCCTCGGTGGTGCAGCAGAGCCTCTATGAAAACGGCCTCATCCCGCATCCCTACCTCGGCACGGTGGAAAACGACCTTTTGT
>CALDIA010000125.1 GCA_937901455.1 uncultured Bacteroidales bacterium
AATGCCAAGTACTCATACGGACTCAACTTTCACCACTTTTCCTCTTGGGCCGAGCCTATTGGAAAGATTCAGAAAAAGTTCGCCTACGCACCCACGAGCGACACACGGGTACATCTCTTCTTCAATCGTTATTTCAAGAACTATACCCTATACTCTTCTGTAGGCTACAACCATGAACTGGCCAATCTCTATGGCTTTAGTAAAGACTGGGGATTCCCTGACTTCTATTATGAAAAAGACTACCGCGACAGCATCCGCAACAGCTTCCATCACGCAAAGGGAGAGGTCGGGTTCAGATCCAACTACACCACAGAGGATAAACGTTTCAAGGAGGATGTGCGCCTTCACTATGACTTCCTGCACACCTACTGGAAAGACATGGAGCATCAAATCGGCCTCAAATCTGTCTTTGCCTATGACTCGCGTTTTTTGAAGATATCCGGCTATCAGCATTACCAGCTTGACTTTGATGTGGACTACTATCTGAACAGTTGGAACGACAGCATCATGATTGGGGTCGGGAACAAGATACCCGCCAAAAATATCGACAACAGCTTCAAAATAGAATTACGCCCGACCATGAACTTCACCATCAAAGAGTATCATCTCGTGGTGGGTGTGGGTGTACCCATTCTGGTTGCCAACAATGCCACCAAGTGTCCAGTGTACCCCATCGCCGAGCTCCAGATGGGATTGGTTCGTGGTCTGCTCAGCTTATACGTGGGAGTGGATGGCAACGCCAAGTACAACTCCCTGCATGAGATGCTATACGAGAACCCCTACGTAAAGCCACAACTTGACAGCTTGCGATTCTCCCGCACACAAGTCAGCGTGTATGGCGGTATCAAAGGCAATTTAGTGAAAAAACTCAACTACCACATCGCTGCACGATATTCCTTTGTGCAAGACATGCCCTTCTACGTGCTTGACACCACCTGCTTGCTTAAGAACCAATTCGGCGTGGCCTATGTGGACAAAGCCAGCGTGTTGAATGTGAGCGCCAACCTGAGCTGGGAGATGATCAACCATCTGTATCTGAACCTGAACGCCAACTATTGGGGATACTACTTCAAAGAGGAGCAACTCGTGCATCCCTGGTACAAACCTCATTGGGAAATTGGCTTTGAGGGGCGATACATCCTCAATAACAAATTCATCTTCACTGCCAACGCCAAATGCGGCTTCGACCGATGGGCGCTTGTTCCGCAGGTGGGATACGATGATTTAGGCCAGGTCATCATCACCGGATACCAAGCCGAAAACGACATCCACAAGCTGGAAGATGGCAGCAAAAGCAGCGTCAAACCTGTTCTAAACTTCGGTATCGGCTTTGAATGGCTCATCACGCCACAATTCACTGCCTTTGCCAACATCAACAACATAGGATGCCAATACGCCACCAACTATTATGCTTTCAACAACTTTGGCATCAACGCATTGGCCGGCATCACCTACTCTTTCGGCAACGAGCCCTTCAAGAACCCTAAGAAAAAGAAAAATTAGCCTGCGGAATTTAAGAAAAAAATGTATTTTTGCCGCCTATAAAATTCCTCGACAAGAGGGAGGTCCCTTAGCTCAGTTGGTTAGAGCATCTGACTCATAATCAGAGGGTCCAAGGTTCGAGCCCTTGAGGGACCACAAAAAAAGCATATAACTCGATTATATGCTTTTTTTTTCCTCAATAGAACAATACTCGTGCCTACTATATCTCATCATCAATCTCTCCTGCATCAATGGCTGGGGCATTTCTAAGATAAATCTTGTTAATCTTACGAAAATGTTTGGGAGTAATGCCAAGCTCCTTTTTGAAAGCTGCATGGAATGCTTGTCGGCTGTTGAAACCACACATCTCTCCAATAACTTCAATCTTTTCAAAAAAAAGGTCCTCCCTACCTAAAAGATCCATAGCCTCCTGAACCCTATAATGGTTAAGCATTGATGCAAAATTTTGGTTAGTGATCTTACGTACAGCCGTTGAGAGCCTATGTTTGCTCGTCCCGATATGCTGTGCCACATCCAACATGGTCAGTTCTGGATTCAGAAACAACTTCTCTTTTTCAAAACATTGCCGTATGGAATTCATAATAAGAATATCCGGATCCACCGTGTATCCTGAAGATAAACTCTCCTCTACTGTGGATGCTAAGACATCATTGGACTGATCATCCAAACTCTTGGTCATCAGCTTGCGATATGCATGCCTGCTATGCACAAAGAGAATCAAGAGCAATACATTCAGACAGAGCGACAGGATGCATACAATATATAGGATAGGCATTTTCACGGCGACAAAAATAAAAAAAACATAAATAGATGCAATCCTTTTGGTATTATGAGAAGAAAAATAAAAAAATGAACCGGTTAGAATGTGTAGAATGTCGTTTTTTTTACAAACATTCATTTTTTTTTACATTTTTTTTGGCTGTTTTGACATTTTTTGGTTGAAATTCTTACTTTTTTCCCCGTTAATATATGTATTTTTGCCAACATTTTTTTTCATAAGGGGACTTCTAATTATTTCTTCCTGATTAACAGTTGTTTATGAGCTAAA
>CALDIA010000126.1 GCA_937901455.1 uncultured Bacteroidales bacterium
TAGATCGCCAGAATGGGCTCGTCCTTGACCTTGAAGACGGGGGCATAGTAGGTGTTCCATACCTCCTTGGCGATTCTGATGACGGCCTCCTGGAGCTGGTTAGCATCAGCATTGGGGTTTTGGTAAAGCCATTGCCATACGCGCATGTCCACTAAGGAGACCCCCATAATCTCGTAACAGTTCCAGAATAGGTCTAAAGCCTTGAGTGCATCAGCCATGGAGTTGTCATTGCGGATTCCTAACAGCTCCAGGTCCTTGTCCTGGAATACGAAGGCCAAAGCCTCGGTGAAGGCGGTGTTTGGTACGCCAGCAAGCATATAGTTGGGTACATCATAGAGGGAGACGGTCTGTTCCACATTGTGCCCGAACTCGTGCACCCCGATATTATAGCCTTTGTAGTCCATGCCGTTCTCGCCGATGCGCGTGCGCAACATGGCGCGGTCGCCGTGCATCTTGGATTCGATGGCGTGGCCAGCACCTACGGAAGCATCAACCATCACGTGTCGGCAGATGAAGTCGGCCTTCTCTTTGTCAAAGCCTAACTTCTGCAGGATGAAGGGAAGGTCCTCCGCAAAAGCCTCTTTGGTCGGGTATTTCTTCTGCACCATCTCATCCAACTGGGCAGCATCCACACCACTCCGTCCTTTGAAACCGTCATACCAGATATCAAAGGCTTGCAGCTTGCGCCCCAGCCGCTTGGAGATACATTGGGCTACCTGCTTGACGGTTGGACTGGCTAACAATGCCTCAAAGAGTGCCTCTGTCTCCTTGACAGAGATCTCATATTCACCCTCGAATTTGCGGTCGATGAAGTTGTTGAATCCCTGGTGATAGGGATCTAAAGCCTGCTCCGCGTGGAAGAAGTCAAGCAATATCTGGTAGCGGGTATTCTTCTCCAACTTGACAGGCTTAATCTCAATGCCGTTCATCATCACTTGGTTGGTGGAAGGATACCATTGGTAGTCGAGGTCGTTTTTTATAACAACCTGTGGCACTTGGCATTGAATGATGCGTTTCATCACATCGTAGATGACCACCTGCTTGGCGGTGCCGTTGGTGGCATCGGCATAGGCTGCCTTCAACTCGTCACGTAGGCCCCAGTGCGTAATCAGTGGGGTGGAGGTGGTCCAATGGAAGAGATTGTAGAAACTGCCTACTTGAGCAAGATCTATGTTGTAATTGTCGATATAAGCGTTGGCATTGGCGGTGATGGCAGCAAGTTGCTGGGCCTTGTCGGCGGGAACGCGCGAGGTGAAGAGATCTCCCATGCGCACAAATCCCCACTCCAATTCAGACCATTGCATACCGCTACGCTGCTTTTCTGCAAGCGTGAAATGCGGGAAGTTGAGGATGACGATGAAGGCTATCTTGTTGGCAAACATGTCCTCTTCAAAATGTGCCAAACCATCGTAGGCGCTGAAGAGACCGTCCACCATGGTGCTGACGTGACCGGTCACCTGCTCGGGACGCTGCAGGTCGATGCCCACACGGTGGTTGTGGCCGAAGATGACCTCAAAGTTGTCGCATAGCCGGTTGAACAATGCCACTTTGGTCTCTATATCGGGACAATAATGGGTGATGCAGAACTGCTCGAACTCTTTCTGGCTGCCATCGTTGTCGGTCCAGAAGGCCGCCGCCTGACGCACCCCGCGCTCTATCAGTGACGGGGAAATTGTCGAACGAGCCTTGAGTGTGTAGATGACGTTGTCTTGCGATGCTTTGGAGATAAAATCTCCTGCAAAAAGGTCTGTGAAACTGAGCATGATGATGGTCGTCAGAATGGTGAGTGCGGTTCTTTTCATTGGAGAGTGCTATTGTTTGATGAATTTCTGTTGATGGCAGCTGTCTTCTGTCAGCACTATGATGGTGTAGATACCAGTGTGTAAGTCTTGAACGGAAAGGTCGGCTTCCAGGCTTTTTGGGGCGCTGCCAATAACCAAGCGGCCTTGCATGTCAAATATGCGCACCTCATGGATTAGCTCTTCGCTGACAATATGCAAACGGGTGGTGGCAGGATTAGGCCAAACCGACAAGGCTTCTTTCACATGGTCGTCCACTCCGACAGTGCCTCCTGTGTATGAAATAGTATAACCATCGGAGGTGTTTTGCTCGTCGCTCTCAAAGAGGAAGTTGATACGGCGTGTGTCAAACACGAAGGTGGTGTCGGCAATGGTGCCCGTAAGCGACATGAGAAGGTTGGCATCCGTGTAGGATGTCTTGAAGATGTGCAGGAAGTCGTGCCCCTCTTCTAAGTTGAAGTCAGTGATGTGCACACGAACAGCCGTGTTGGATCCGTTGACCATGATTCGCTGTTTGCAAGTCGTCAGGTTGCGGTAGGGCTTGTCACCGCTGCCATCCGTAAAGGTTCCCGTAGGGGTGGTCATGGTCTGTACCCCAGAGCAGTAGGCGTCCATTTGGCAGCTGTAGTTCACTCGTATGCCCTTGCGTAATTCGCTGTTCTGATGGGTGGAGAGGTGACACACAATCTCTTCGCATTCCCATGCCACGTTTACTGAGGCACTGTCGCCTGTCAGGCATAATGGGACGATAGTATTGTTGTCGGCAGTGATGGTCAGCGTGTCACCATCCGACAGATCGTATCGAATCTGCAAGCTGATGGCTTGGATGTCTTCCTCGGCAGGGTGAATGGTCCAGGTGTAGTCCATATTGTCGGCATAGGGGCTTTCAGGGCGACTTCCATCGGTAAAGGAGCCAGCTGTGGTGGTCAACAACTTGCTGCCGGTCAGGGGTGCCGCGGCAGGGTAGGGGTACTGCGTTGTGTCAGGGTAGCAGTTGACAATCAGCTCCTGGGCAAGGTTGAAGTTGCTGCTGCCAGGGTGCAGGTTGTCGGTGTAGAAATAGCCGTCAGCGGAACCGTCCCATCCAGCATATTCGTCTGCAC
>CALDIA010000127.1 GCA_937901455.1 uncultured Bacteroidales bacterium
ATTGTTGCCTACAACCAACACTTTTCATCAAAAAATGTTGCCTATAACCAACACTATTCCATAAAAACTGCTGGCTATGGGCAACACTTTTTCGGGATTGGCAAGAACAATCCATCAATGTTGTAATTTGTTTTCATTGGCAATCAACGAAATACAACCTGTTTCAAAAATAGTTTGGATTTTTATGTAGTTTATATTATAAACTTGTTTATCTTTGCAGCGTCAATTGACAGGAACAACAAATGTCTTACCTTAAAATTCAACATCATGGAAAACTGTAAAGAACAAGACAAGGAAATGACGGCTCAAGAGAGCCTCGACCTGATCAGCGTCACGCTGAACAACAACCGGCGCAGCATCCTTCGCAACAGCGCCAAGTATTTCGTGCTTTGGGGCACGCTTCTCACCCTGACCTCACTCGCAGTCTATCTCTTGTGGCATCTCACCGGCAAGCCGCAGTGGAACTTCCTGTGGTTCGCGATGCCGCTTGTCGGCTACCCGGTGGCCGCGTTGATAGGCAAAAACAAGACCGCCGTCCCGCAGAACGAGGTGAGCAAGATGCTCGGCGCAGTGTGGTCGGTGTTCGGTGCCTTCGCCATCACGCTCAGCGCCGTTGCCGTCTTCTTGGTGCCCATGAACGTGACGCTCATCATCGTCATCATCATGGGCTTGGCCGAGTGCATGTCGGGTGTGCTGCTGAAAAACTGGCCCATCATCGTCTGCGGCTTCCTTCTGGGCGTCGGCGGGGCGGTCTTTGCCATGCTCGTGAAGAGCGAAGCGCAGCTGCTGGTTTTCACCTTGGGCGGCGTCTTGCTGCTTGCGACAGGATTCGTCATGAAACTTCAAAACAAGTAGCCTATGTTCCCCAAGTTAGACCCGCTCCTCCATTCGGAGCTGAGATTGGCGGTGATGTCCATATTGGCCGAAGTGGGCCAGGCGGATTTCAGCTATCTCAAGAAACAAACCGGCGCGACCTCGGGCAACCTCAGCGTGCAGATCGACAAGCTCATGGCCGCCGGATACATCACGGTGGAAAAAGGCTTCAAAGGAAAGATGCCCCGAACTACTTGCAAGATTACAACGGCAGGTCAGGAGGCTTTCAATAAATATGTAGAATCGCTGAAAGAATACCTTTCGGCAGGTAAGTAATAGAAAAATGAAAAAGATAGTCAAAATCATTTTAGGGAGCTTGTTTGCGTTTCTTTTCGGAGCAAGCGCATGGGCACAAGTCGACCCACTTGAACAAGGCGCAATGTCCGTCCGGAAACTTGATGACGGACTCTATTACATGGAATATAAAGGAGACGACGGTTTCACAGGTCTGATGGAAAACGGCGGCGGACGCAGTGCCAATGAACTGTCGGAATACGTCACGCGTTTCCTCTCAAAGGGTTTCTACAACCCAAAAGGCGGAAATCCCGCACCAGCGAAGTACGGTTGCTCTGCCTTGACGGCGCATACGCCGGAAGGGGGCGTCTTGATGGGCCGTAACTTCGATTTCACTTCGGCGACGGGAATGGTGCTTCATACGATTCCCGACAAAGGCTATGAGACTTACACCACCTTCAACCTCAATTTCTTAGGTTTCGGGGACGAATGGGTTCCAGAAGGTTTCAAAAATCAGTATCTGGCTCTTTTCACATTGTTTTTCGCCTTGGACGGCATCAACGAAAAAGGATTGGCCGTCGCAGATTTGATGGCGGGTGACACCGCTCAAACTCATCAGGACAGCGGGAAGCCAGCCCTAACTACCACCTCGGCCATCTGCTACCTTCTTAAAAATGCCGCCACGGTAGATGAGGCTTTGGGGTTGCTTCGGGGAATCGATATGAACTCCGATATCGGTGCCGCTCACCATTATGCCATTTCCGATGCCTCTGGCCGGAGTGTCGTGGTCGAGTATGTTGACAATCAGATGCAGGTCGTTGAATCAGCAGCCGTGGCCAATCACTATCTGTGTGCATCCAAGCTGAACGTTGGCCTGATAGAAGGAGACCGCCGATATGAATTCCTGTGCGGCCAGTTCGATGCCGCTGGCGGTGTGTTGGATAAACAGCAACTCACCCAAGCGATGGCTTCCGTTTCTTTGCCGCCTATGGAGGGTAGGCACATGGGTACGGCTTGGACCCTTGTAATGGACCTGACGAGCCCTTCCGTAACCTACTATTCACGTCGTCATTTCGACAAGCCGTTCCATTTTGAATTTGTCAAATGTGTAAATCGTTGATTTATTGTAATTAAAGTAATATTGATGTGGCGGTTAGCGAGTTTTTGATGTGGCAGTTGGCAAGTTTGTAATGTGGCAGTTGGCGGATTTTTGATGTGGCAGTTGGCGTAAACTCAATACAAAAACCCCAGCATCCAAAGGAGCAGTTTGGCTTCGGCGCAATGAAAAACCGTTGCCTACAACCAACACTTTTCATCAAAAAATGTTGCCTGTAACCAACACTTTTCCATAAAAACTGCTGGCTATGGGCAACACTATTTCGGAATTGGCAAGAACGATCCATCCATGTTGTAATTATTTTTCGTTGACAATCATGCCCTGCACCACCTGCAAGATCACGCAAGCCGGAATCGACGCTTTCGAAAGCTATGTGAAGGCCTTGAGGGAATACATTTCCTGAAAAAGCAGGGGTTTGGCAGGCTTTCCTGTAACAAACCCCTGCCTTTGTTGCCTATATTTCTCACAGTATAACGTTGCAATTCCTCAATCATGGTTCTTGGTTTTCGCAGCGAAGTCAGGAAGAAATCCGCTGTCCACTCAGACCCGCTTCAGCCAAAGTCCGAGGAAACGGTCATAAACGATATAGCCTTCGGCGGTCTGATAAACCAAGTCCTTGTCCACCAGTACGTTCAAAGCCGACTTGACACTGCTGGCACTGGGCAGTTCAAACCGCTTGATGAAATCATTGCCCAAGGGCTGCTCGACAATCTCCGCATGGGCTATGGCCTTCAGCAGGCTGAATTGGTTGCCGGTCAAAAACGAGGTGAGCATCTGATAATGCGGCGCCAACGCATTGACATGGAACATAATGGCTTCAACCGCCTGTTTGTCCGTTTCCACTTTCTTCCCTTGCTCGTACAGCCGGTTCAGGATGGCTTGCAGGTACCAAGTGTAGCCATCAAAACGTTGGTAGATGTTATGGAACACCTGCTGGTTGAACGAACCTTTCTTGGCCTCAAAGAATGCTTTTGCAAACTCATAGTAGGTTTCCTCTTGAAGTGGCTCCAAGTTCATCAGTTGCGTACTCTGATAGAAAGGCCGGTTGGGCGCGCAAAACATTTCCTCCATCAAATGCTTCTTGCTGCCCGAGAAGACGAACTTCACATGATGGATGAACTGGATATGGGAGCGCAACATGGCCTCGGTGCCCGTTTCCGGATACTCCGTAATCTGTTGAAACTCATCTATGGCCAAATACACAGGCTTGTTCAAGTCGTTGAGATGGGAAAAGATGTTTTTGAGTGTGTACTCGGCCTGCACGGGAACCACACTGACCGAAACGGTAGGCATACCCGTCATCAGGTCGGGCGTAATCGTGGGGCGCAATCCTTTGAAGAAATCCAGCACTTTGTTGGCAAATGATTTCTCCCTTTCCAATGCTTCCTCGATCACCGCCCTGCACAAGGTTTCCACAAATTCCTGCAGGTTTTTGGTCGAAAAGATGTCGATGTAAATGCAAATCGCATCCTTGTTTTCCTTCTTGATTTGGTGAAAAACGTGGTTTATCAGCCCTGTTTTTCCAATTTTTCTTGGGGAAATCAGGGTTAAATTACGCCCGTTTTCAAGAGCAGAAATCATGTTTTTCGCCTCTTTTTCACGGTCGCAGAAGTATTTAGGACCTTCATATCCTTGGTAAACAAACGGATTTTCAAGCTGTTTTTGTTTTGCCTTTGCCATAGCATCAGTGTTTTTTATTGCGAAAATCTCGTTACGAACTTTTCGTTACGAACTTTTCGCAATGCAAAAATAGATATTTTTGTTTAATCTACCATGTTTTTTAGCTATTTTTCAAGAAAATCGTCGTGATTTTTGTTGGATACATACAATTGTTTTTGAAACCCCATTGTTTTATTCAAGAAAATTTGTAATTTTGCAGCGTCTCTTGAATGAAACGACAAATGACCTATCTGCAATTCCAGGAACAATGGCACAGGGTTGGCTGCTTCAACATCTATCAGGTTAAGGCAGCCTGC
>CALDIA010000128.1 GCA_937901455.1 uncultured Bacteroidales bacterium
GCGAAGTTTGTAAAGATCGGCAGTCATCTTTCCCCTACAACCACCGATATCTGCAACTACGGCTGTTGCTGCTGCGCCAAGGTTAGCACCTGCATTCCATGTATTAGCTGCATTTTGTTTTCGTCTGGCCTCATCATAGTCTCCTTGACGAGCCGCATTATATGCTTGCTGTTGATTGACTGCCCCCATAGTGGCCGCACCGATACTTAACAATGCCGTACCAAATGCCGCCCATCCGGCTCCCTTCTTCTTGTCAATATAATCCATATCACAAACAAGGACAAAAGTACTTTGAAGCAACTCTATTCCTTCATCGCGTAGCATAGCAGCTCCACGCACATTGCTTTGTGAACGCTGATAGTCAGCATAGAAGGCACCGTACCCGCCACGTTCGTGAATCAAGTCCATGTTCATGCGTCCAGTATAGGAACTTCTGTTAAACCACCTGCCAACAACTTTTTGGGCCACGTAGTTGCTGCGTACAAGGCGGTCTATATCGCTTTTTGACTGTTTGCCTCGAACGCTAATAACACGCAGGTCGCTTATGTTATGTTCGTTGTAGCGGGCAGGAAGCGGAAAGTTTCTGAACACACGTTCCATCGCGGCAGCATACTTCTTGTCGCGATGGGTAAGCAGAATGAGGCAAAGTGAACTGCGTCGATACTGGTCTTTGTCAGAAATTCCTGATGCGCTAAAAGAAGATGAAGTATTTGAAGAAAAGGATTGGCCGGTGGGCGGCAAATTGGTTGTAGAATTAGCCTGAGAGGTTGTTGAGGCTATTTGCTGTGCCATAATGGAACCTTTCATGGAATAATCTACTCCCGAGAATTTTCCATCATCACGTTTAGCTATGCCTAATGGTACGTGCCGCTCCCCGTCTTTTGTGTTAAAACCATCTATACTTGAATAAAACAAATGGGAATATTTTGGCTCAATGATTTCAAAACCATCATCATCACAAGCCCCTTCCATTCCATTCTTTCGAATACCATAATAATTGCCATGCTTTACAATGCGGTCATAACCTCTTGAAAAAGGAATGAGCATCTTGCCTTCAGTTGAATATGCCGCTTGTTTACCATTATCACTCAACTGGAAAAAACCTCCATTCAACCCTTGATAAGTTATCATATACTTTCCCATAGGAACAATCATGTTTCCATTAGGACTCTCAACTCCTCTTTCGCCATTGCTTTTATTTGTTACCAAAACCCATTTGAAAGAGTCACCTCTTTCCTCTCTGGTTATTTGGGCATGCTGCAGCCGGTTCAACACACGGCTCACATCCAGACGGCTGTCGTTGACTTCGGCCGCAAGCCGGTTCATCAGGATATGGAATGTCTTGGGGCCTGCAGGATAGACACAATGCTGGACGAAAAAGCGCACGATGCGGTCGCTGAGCGAGACGGGCGCATAGCGCCAAAACTGACGGGAGAGGTTCTGGGCATGGGTCGCATACAGATTCAGCAGGTTCAGCCGGAACACCAGGAAGTCTTCCGAGAGTCTGAGCACCTCATCCTTGTCTATCGTGATAAAGTTGGCACCATTCTCCACAACATAGGTATGGGTGTAGCGTTGTGAGTAGCCGAAGATAGCCTCTGGCTGAAGGATGTAGGGAGCCGACATGTGTTCCACCACCTTGTAGCCTTTGTCGTCGGCCGTGGTCTCTACCCGCAGGGTACCGTTGATGAGAAAGTACAAGTGGGTGCATGCCTCTCCTTCCGCAATGACGGTCTTACCCGGCGATACCTTGGAGAAGCCAAAGCGCGTATGGCCCGCCACCAGTTCCAGATCGTCGCGGCTCATTCCCTGAAACAGCGGGAACTGAAGCAGTTTTTCGTAAATCTGCAAGAATGCCATCGGCGGTCACTTTTCGATTTTGTCTTTCAATGAGGGCGATGCCCATACGGCATTCCGGCCGTGGTCGTCGCTATAGATGAAATAGGCCATCAGCTCCGGATGCTTGTCGAGCACCTCCTTGGCCTTGTCGATACCCATCACCATAAACGAGGTGGCATAGGCGTCGGCAGTGGCGCAGTCGCTGGCCAGCACAGTGGCGGAGAGCAGGGAGTGCTGTACGGGATACCCCGTCATGGGATCAATGGTATGGGCAAACCGCTTGCCACCCTTATAGTAGAAGTTACGGTAGTTACCGCTCGTTGCCATCGCCTTGTCCGTCACATTCAGGATACTTTGCAACTCACTACCCGTAGCAAGAGAGTCTTCGGTGGGTTTCGTC
>CALDIA010000129.1 GCA_937901455.1 uncultured Bacteroidales bacterium
ACAATCCATTTGTGAACGGGAGCTTGATTGAGGTGAACGGGGGGTATTGCTATAAATGAGAGTTTCGTATTATGAACTTAGAGCAAGAGATTATTTCTGGATATGAAGTTTCGGCCAAGATGAAACGTGTCTGGGCTATGGAACTGGATATGGTGAGTCGATTCATTGAAGTCTGTAAGCAGTACAACCTGACGTATTATATAATGGGAGGTACACTCTTGGGTGCTGTGCGGCACAAGGGTTTCATTCCTTGGGACAATGATATTGATTTGGCCATGCCAAGAAAGGATTTTGACAAGCTGTTGGAGATAGGTCCGAATTCGTTTGATAGTCCTTTGTTTTTCCAAACGCCAGTCACCGAGCAAGGACGTTTTTTCTGCACCTATGTCAAGATAAGGGATGAGCGCGGCACGGCAGCATCAAGTGTTGAATATGAACAGGGCATCAACTGTGGATTGTTTATTGATGTGTTTTGTTTGGATGAAGTGCCAGATGGGTTGTGGAGTAGAAGGCTTTATTACAGATGGCTGAACGAAATTGCCAAGATGCAGCGCTTTTGTTTTGGGAAGGCATTGTCTAAGGGCATCTTGAATTCAATAAAATATGGCTTGCAGCAGTCCGTTTATAGGCTTGTGTATCATAGTCCGGATGCTGCCCAATTGTTTCGGATTTATCAGAAAGTGGCAGGACGGTATGCCGGAAAAGGAACGAAAAATGTTGAGCATTTGGCTTTTGGACATCATGAGAATTTTGTTTGGGAAAGGCGTGATTGGAGCAATTCTGTGATGCTTGACTTTGAATACCTGAAACTTACAGCCCCATGTGGGTATGATGCCGTACTAAGAAAGCAATACGGTGACTATATGCGGATTCCCGATGACAAGTCAACGCATGATTATTTTGAGTTTGATCCTGATGTGGCATATAAAGATTTTTTTTCAAAAGATGATAAATTATGAATAGACCCCTCCACATCGTCCTGACCCCTGTCCGCAACGAGGCATGGGCGTTGCGGATTCATAAACCCTGATTGAAATAATGTTTCCTTCAAAAGAAGACCTGCATACAGAGTTCAAGACCTCGTTCAACGAAGAGGTGATAGTTTCTTTGGTGGCTTTCGCCAATGCCAAAGGGGGAAAGGTGTATGTGGGCGTGAACGATGGCGGAAATGTTGTGGGCATGGATTTGGGTCCTGAATCGGTGGCCAAGTGGATCAACGAAATCAAGCAGAAAACCGAGCCGAGCGTTATTCCCGATGTCGACATCATTGAAGTGGACGGCAAAACCGTAGTCGAGTTTTCGGTGCAGGAATATCCCGTGAAACCTGTGTCGGTGAAAGGGCGATACTACCGCCGACAGGCCAACAGCAACCACCTGCTGTCGGCTGGCGAGATAGCGGATTTGATTCTTCAGTCGCGAAACACGTCATGGGATTCCTATCCTCATAGTGGAACAACTTATCTTGCACTTTCGGAAGATAAGATAAAGACTTTCATCGGCAAAGTTAATTTGGCAGGACGCTTTCGCTTGCCCGACGAGCCGCGAGAGGCATTGGAAAAGTTGGGTTTTGTGCAAGACGGTATCCCCACCAATGCAGCTTGGCTGCTCTTTGCAAAAGACGATCCTCATTACAATGTGCACATAGGACGTTTCAAGACACCCTCGATGATTATTGCCGACAAAATGTTAAGCGGCACGTTGTTCGAGGTGGTGGATGAGGCCATGCAAACCATCGTGGGACATCTCAAGTTCGCTTTCGACATACATATTACGGGTGCAAGCACCAAGCGTACCGAGATTCCAGAATATCCATTGGATGCCATTCGAGAGTTGCTTTTGAATTCAATTGTTCATCGTGACTATCAAAGTCCTACTGATGTTCAAATCAAGATTTTCGATCAGCGAATAGAGTTTTTCAATCCCAGTGGTTTATACGGGAACATAACCGAGGAAATGTTAGCAACAGATTCCTATAAAGCAAGTACGCGTAATAAGCAGATTGCGGAGGCTTTTTATTTGACAAAAGACATTGAGAAATATGGTAGCGGGTTTGTGAGAATCTGCAAAAATGTTTTTGATTATTCAAA
>CALDIA010000130.1 GCA_937901455.1 uncultured Bacteroidales bacterium
CATGCACGTTGACTGTCAGGTTTGCCGGGGGGAGGCAGGTGTTTTCTTCCATGATGGAGAAATTGGTGATGACAGCCCCGGGTTGCACGCCTGTAGTGCCATCGTTTCGCCATAGGAAGACGAACTTTGCCTGCCCGTTCGTTGATGGATTGGGCATTTTGGTATGTATATGCACCGTATATTCGTCGCTCAGGTTCAGCATAAATGGATATGAGGCGCTGCTGCTGGTCTGCGCCTTGAAGGGGGCGAAGTTCATAGCATAGGAGGCGTATTCATAAGGGGATTGTGCATTATGGCTTTCCCCGGCGATAAACTCCTCGTTGGCAGGTACCAGGAACGCCTTCAGGTAATCATAGGATGACTCCCCGCCAACACGGAGGTCGAAGGTAATGAGCAGCGAGTCGGCAGAAGGCAGGGCGAACAACTTTTCCGCCATTACGGTAGAAGCTGCACCACCCACCTTATAGCCTTCCGAAAATCCGTCATGGGTGATAAAGAGCGCACTATGATCGCCATTGGCATAGCCCATCATCCAACGATTCAGGCAGGTGCCGTTATTCAGCAACCAGCCCTCGGCATCTGCAAAATCGGTGTAATAGGGCACGGCAGCACTCTCCATGGTTGTAGTAAAAGGCACCGACTCTGCGGAGGAGTAGCCTTCGTTGCCACAATCGCTCCACACATACACCCTATATTGGGTGGCACTTGACAAGCCCGTAAACGTATAAGTTGTGCCCGCCACATGAACAATGGCACCCGTTCCGGGGGCGAACCCTTCGGGGCCATATTCCAGCACATAGTTATCATTGACACCGTCCCATGAAATGGTAGCGTTGTTAGCCGTGACATTCGCAACTGACAGATTGATAGGGTGCCAGCAATTCGGAATCACCTCAATGGTCAAGTCGTCCAGAATGAAAGAGGTGTTGTCCGCATTTAGGGACCTGAAAGCAATATATTGCGCCGAACCTTGATAGTGGTGGAAGAGCACTTGATAGTTATACCATGTGCCAGTTTCGGCAAAATACAAAGTGTCATAGGGTTGATATGTGGATGGAATATCGGGATCCAAGATGGTGCCCACCTCAAATTGTCCGGCATTGCTGTTGTTGCGAAGAGCCCAGCAATCAATCATCACGGTATTCAGTGGGGTACTGTCATCAATTCTCGGAGTGACAGCCATAGTGTAACAGGAGGGCGAGTAGTGGAAGTCAGCGGCTCCGGAGCCACCCGCCGTATGGTTGAATGCTGTATTATAGTACACATAATGGGAGGCATTGCTGGTAAGGCGCGACCAGCAACGGAAGTATTGTGTGCCGTTCACCGTCTCGTAATTGTCGAAGGTATAGGTATATGGCAGCGTGATCGCGCCGCATTCGGTGCAGAAAGAGAGCATATCGCTCCACATGCTCGCCTCTGTGGTGCTGCACAAGGCACGCACCCTGACCGAGTAGTAAGTATTGGAAGCCAACCCTGTCAGGTTATAAAACGCGGCTGAGAGTGTGCCCGAAGAGGTCCAGACTGTGTCGGTAGCGCGCTTGTATTCGAGCACCCATGACGACTCCCCAGCGCCCGCTACCCAGCTGACGGAGGCAGTGTTGCTCGTCACATTGGAAGCCGTCAAAGTCTTCGGACGCGCACAACTGCTATTGTCACAATAGATAAAGCGTAGATTATTGACTTTCGAGGACAATGTCCCCGACACACCCGGATTGGCATAGTTATACGAGGATTCATCGCGATAATCGTACCGCGAACGATAGGTTGTGTTTATGTCGTTATGCACATTGAACCCATTGGAACTCTGGTTATAGGAGCCTGTCCCATCCACCACCGTAAGTAGCACATCGCTGGTGCCATCATAACTGAATATGGTATCAAGGTCTATGCGAAGCCAATGGTCAGCATCCACCGCCGTGGGAGTGAAAGCCACATAGCCGGCATATACCAACTTGAAGTCCACATTGCTGGAGGGTGTAATCCATCCGTCCGCCAAATTTTGTCCATTGGGCACATGTGACAAATATATGGAGAGGTTTCGGTTTCTGGTTTCATTTAACAGATATTGGAAGGAAATGGCCATGTAATCTTGTGCCCCGTTAGAGAAGGCCGAAGCGGGAATCACTTGCTGCGTCAGGGAGTATTTATAGTAGGCATAGGTAGGGAGATAGGAAAAGGCATTGCTGCTTCCACTCGAAGGACCAATTTCCAAAGCTGGCTGTTCATTGCAAACAGGGAGCGCTTCCAGCCTGAGGTCGTCATAATAGAAGGAGCATGTGAAGAAGGTTGAGCCCGTCTTGATGGCGATATACTTGCCGTTGCCGGTGTAGTTTTCAAAATTGACGGTTATTTTCTGATACACATTCGAAGAAACCGGCGTAATCGTGGCCACTTGCGTAAAGGTGCTCATATTGGCAGGGTCGGTCATCACCCCCACCACATATCGGCCCTGTGTACTGGAAGCCCTACCATAGAACTTCAGCACCATATTCTGCACATCCAAACTATCGTCCAGCTTAGGCAGTATCAGACAAGGTACTGAAGCGCTCGACACCTGCTGGGAAGTAGAAACATACATGGCGCGGTTTCCTGAGTACGGATTGGAGGAGGAGGTATAGGGATAGTTTGAGGAGTTATTCTTCCTATAGCAATCGGGCAGCACGGAAGTGCCATAGTCTTCAAAACCATCCACGAAAGGGAGCGTGCTGATGCCGCAACCTTCGGTGTATTTGGCCACCACCACATGGTTTTCACTTACATTATTAAAACTATAGGAAGAGATAACGCCCATAGAGACATTGTCAATGACCACATCTGTCAGATGATATTGGGCTGTACCGCCAAAGGAATAACTCACCGAGGATCCTGCAGCCACCGCATAGACGCCATCTGTACCCCAGGGCTGTACCAAAGCGGAAGTTGTAGCAACGGGGGTGACACCATCAGCCATCACCTGGGATGCCGTGATGTAATATTGGTTGTCCACAAAAACGCTCACGTGGGCCATAGAACCATTCGGGTTGACGGTGAAAGTTGTAGTACCTGTTCCGAAGACATCTCCATAGATCTCAGCCCCATTCATCGTTACGCGGGTTACGCGCCAGTTGGCATCGGGGATAACGGTCAGATTCACGGCATCCGAGCCTTGGCAGGCCACCGTGGTGGTTGCGGGCGTCACCGTGGCGTGCTGTTGTCCGTCAGCGTTAGCCACCACCTCTGCGGTAATGACCGCCTGCGGGTGAACCGTCACCGTGGCAGTGAGCACTGCAGACGCGCCATTGCTGGTGCCCGTCACCGAGTAGGTAGTCGTAGTGGTAGGCGATACGGTGATGGATGCCGTGGTGGCACCGGTACTCCAAAGGTAGGAATCGTAGCCGTAAGCGGTCAGTGAGACCGATTCCCCACTGCAAATATCGGCCGCCTCTGGGGTCACTCCCGCCATGTACGACATGACCGGGTAACCATTATTGACCCCATAGTCCATTTTGAAGGCTGAACCCAGCTGGGAAATCATATCGGCCGACTGCATGGCTGATTGCGTCACAACAGTGCCGCTACCACCAGAGGTAATATTGCAATACGAATAGCAATTTTCACGGGTCCCCGAATAGGCTGAGATAGCCCCAGTATAGGAATTATAGTTGTTGATAGTGCCGGCAAAATAGCAATTGGTAAAGGTTTCGGCTTGACAGTTGCCACCCAAGCCACCCGTATAATTGCCTGCCAAATAGCCGGTAGCACCGCAATTCTCCACGTAATTGCCGTATGAACTATTGTCGTAAGTGGCACCAATAATGCTGCCGATATTGTTGTTACCACTCCCCTGCGTCCCTATGAGACGGGCATTTATAACTATGCAATAGCGTACATATACGGCGCCACCACTGCGGGTAAATCCGGCAATGGCCCCCATCATACCCCGCGACTTCACCACTGGGTTCACCAAAACCAAAGAGTCTATCACACAGGGACTCTTAATAGAAGAGAACAAACCGGCATGAAAGGTACTGGTTTTTTCACAATACATATTGTAGATCGTATGCCCATGTCCGTTAAAATAACCTTGGAAAGAGTAGCCAGTTGATGGCGACTCGCTAATGGGAGCGCCACCACCTATGGGAATCCAGTTGTTGGTAGAATCACCCGTATTATTGAGCCAGATATCATTGACCAGATTCAACGTCCGGCCACTGAAGGTCGTGGTGCCCGCATTCACCAATTGGGCAACACCCGCCAATTGTTCAGGCGTGGATATATCAAAAGAGACTTGCGACGCACTATACCAAGAGATATCTGCACTGCCACTCCAAATATTCTGCGCTCGCACGTCCGTCAACCACATCAACAGTCCCAGTACAAAGACAAAGATTACCAAATAGATTCTTCTCATAGCATACGACTATATTAAATTCAAATTCATTTTGAGCCCGCAAATTTACATAATATTTTCATTTAGCAACTCTATTTATTAAAAAAACACCTTGAATGTTTGCTGTTACTATTTGCAGTCAGCCCAGTTTAACTTTCTAATTTTACAATTTCCTCCTGAGTCCTTTGCCAATTTGGAAAATTAAAAAACGGGTTCCCGAAACTATATCGGGAACCCGTTGATTTTGCCCTACCCCACCCTTCGGGCGGGGTGGTTTGCCCTCCGCGGGGACGCGGATGGCAACATAGCCTATCGCTTCACGAAGTTCTTGGTCACCACGCCGCTGTTGGTCGTGACGCGCACGTAGTACATGCCGTCGGCCAAGCCAGCCACGTTGATGCGCAACGGATTCTCCGCACTCGTGATTACATTAATCAACTGGCCATAGACGTTATACACCTCCACGCCCGTGATCATAATGTTGGCATCGCTCACCGCAACGGCAATCATTTCCGTCGCCGGGTTCGGGTAGAGTTTCACGCTATTCTCTATCCAGCTCTGGATGCCCACGTTGTCGGTCTGGATGGTCACGCTGTTGGAAGGATCG
>CALDIA010000131.1 GCA_937901455.1 uncultured Bacteroidales bacterium
CAGCCACAGCTCCTGCTCGCAGGGCTCGTACTCTACCACGATGTCGTCGCCATGGGTGAAGCATTTGTTGGTGACGGTGACGGAATACACGCCGGCGGAGTCAACAGTGATGGCGGGTGTGTGCGCGCTGGTGCTCCAGAGATAGCTGATGACGTTGGGCTGCTCCACGGAGAGGGAGGCGCCGTGGCAGAGGGTGTCGTCATGGCAGACCTCGAGGATGGGCGGGGGCAGCACGACGATGAAGGTGGTGGTAGTGTCGGGGCAAAAGTCGTGATTCATAACGTATTGAACAGTGAGTGTGTCGACCTGCGGGAGGAGGAACGAGAGTTCGGGGAAGGGGTACGACTCGCCCTCAACGATCCACTCCACGGGAATGGTATCGATGTAGCTTTCCACTTTGAGGTGCAGGGTGTCGCCCACACAGCGATAAATGGTGGTCGAGTCCGTCATCCCGAGGTTGGAGTGGGGGTATGACCAGTTTTCCCAACTATAGCCGGAAGAGGACGATCTGACACATATAGGATATGTAATATTATTCCAAAAAGAAGTGTCTCTAACAGCATAAGAATATTCTATGAGATATGCAGTGAATCCATTCGCATTCTCAATTTTCATGTAGTCGGGCAAGGAATCCGTACTCCACCAAGCAAACTGCGCGGAATAATACTCCCCATTGGTGGCAGGAAAGGTGTCAAAGGAAGTAGCGGGGATGAGCTCCCCGTTAAGATAGGTTGTGTTTATGCCGTCCTCATGAGTGTATATGACCAAATCCACATAGACAGTGTCCACATTAATAAAAAGGAATGGTTCATGAGGGTAAAACAAAGTATCTTTGGAAAAAATGGGCCGAACCCATTTAGTAACCATTTGTTCGTTCTTTACACCAAGCACATCCTTTCTAATGATGCCGTCCTGATTGTAGTAATGAGGAATTGTTCCGTATGAAAACTGATGATGCAAGTCGTTATATAAATTGTTTATTAAATCAACTGGTTCAGAACTTCTTACATAGGCATACAAGTTCAAAGAATCGGTTTTACCCCCATTGTATATATTTTCACCATCCAATGGCACTATTTCATAATCAAAAATATGATTTTGAGGGGCTCTGACGAGATAATCATACCCGCTTGTTGTATGTGCGTACCACCATTCTGGCCATGGCACGTTAGCAACTGCTGGATAAACAATAATCTCCTTACAGTTCCATCCGAGCAATTGTGTCGTATTGAGATAGAGGTCCCCTCTATTCATTGTGACAGTGTCATTTTCAAAATATAATTGCGTATTGTCTTCAGTGGCTATTATATACTGAAGGATTTGTGTAAAATATGGCGAAGGTGTTAGTAAAGACCGATCAAAAGAGTGAGTTGTGTAAACGTTGGTTTCATGAGTCCAAGTTTGTGTCCATACTCTAATATTTTCGGTTGATCGTATGACAAAGGTAACGCCTTGAAGCACTTGATTATATGGATAAACTCCAGCCAAACCATACAAAGAGTCAATAAAGCCAATTTCATTCCGAAGAACCTTGATTGATTTTAGCACATTGGGCTGGAGAGAGAAATCAACATGAAAGCCCGTAGCAGGGTTTTCAATATAGCCTGTACAGGCAGTCTCGCATAATAAATATACAGCTGCGGTATCGTAGCATGGTAGAGGAGAATTCAACCACTGTATTAGGTTCGCACAAGACCAAAACTCTTTTCCCTCGTATTGGGCGAGTAGATTGTGACAGGTAAGATATATACAACAAAAAAGAAAGATGCGATGAAAAGCTGCCATAGTTAACGAATTAAAAGTGTTTTAACCACAACTATATTCCCATAATTGTCGCTAGTTTGTAAAAAAAACAATCCATTAAGATTGGGTAACTTCGTAGGCTGTCCATTAGTTGTTTTGCCTACACATGTCGTCTTCCCCGTTAGGTCATATAAGATGTAGTTAACCTCTCCATAAAAATCATGGCATATAAACTGCTGATTATTTATAAAGGCTATTTGTGGATTTAAAGAGACAGGGCTATTCTTTTCCATACTACTCTTGGCAAGATGAGAACACGCATTCGGGTCGTCACAGAGCGTATATTCATGGATATTATCCGATTGTGAATTCACGAATAAAGGTGTACTATTTCCACTAACTTCAGTTGTATAGAGTGTGTATGGCCACAAGTATGGCGAATTTGGACCTTCGGAGATGGAGATGGGAAGATCACATATATCAGACTTGTCAATATCGGAGGTTTCAGTTAAAATGCCATATTGTTTGTTGTTGCCTGCAACCAAAACGGGAGCACAAACGATATGGTGATTGAGAACAAGTCTATTGGCATTAAAAAGAGAAGAATACAGGTAGGTGTTAGGATCTGTCATGCTCACACAAGAAGTGCTTGTTGTCATACTGCCGTCTAATTGTCGGATTCTCATTCCAGGTAGCGAAAAGGGGTCTGTCTGGGCAAGAATCTTAGGATAATCTGTTGAACAATAGATAAACTCTCCTAAGAAGTTGATGCGGTTGTTGATAGTGTCGTATATCAAATCTAAAGCCCATAGTTTGGTCAAGGGAAATTGATAAAGCCAACTATCCTCAATGGAGATATTGGCATTTCTAAAATCAAGTATTCGAGTGAGCCAAATAGCATCTTGGTCTTCTTTCCGTATGCCTCTGTACAGAAGGAGATAATCGGCATCTAACTGAACGTGCATGACAGGCTCTTCAGCCCAGCCCATAATTGGGCTTTCAATTACATGTTGGTTCACATGTGTTACAGCAGGGTTTAGTTGTGTGCTGGACAAGCTCATTTTGAAATAGTCAAGAATAATGGTGGGGGTGTTATAACCTTGCGGGTAGAGTCCGGTGGCTATAAAATGTTCCATGGAAGAATCGTAGGAGATGTCTTTATAATATTCGCCATTGTCGGGAATTATAAAGAAGTTGTTTGTATGATTAGAAGGATCAGCGGTAAATAGAGAGCCGAAATCTGTAACAAAAACATATACTTCAGTACCATTCGCTTTGCCGACACAACCCTCGATAAAACTACCATGATATACGTCATCATAGTAGAAAGAAACAGTGGATAGAGATGGGGCTATTATAGTGTAGAAAGGTGTGCTAAAACCAGGAGTAAAGTCAATATGTCCGAATAACACAAAATTGTGGGCAAAATCTTCAAAAGCACCTTCCAGATAAAAGCCGTATATTGATGTTTGTAGAACGGGAGATAAAGGTATCCTGTTCGATGTTCCCGTTGGCAACATGCTGACGGGGTCTATCTGGGCAGCAGAAATGTTAGCGTTGTCGTCTGCCTGGAAAAGATAGACAAAGCCATCGCTATGTACCACCGAAACAGCACTGGCAGGTTGCAGATATGGGTATGAGGCATAGGACTGATATCCCCAATATTGGTTCTGCGCCCTTGCGCCCAACGAAAAAATCAGCAACAAGAAGTAAAGGCTAAATATCTTTTTCATAAACAATATGCTTTGATATAGAAACAAACATTAGATTGACCGCCGCAAAGATAAACAAAAATAATCAATCAGGCAATCATCTTCCATGAGCAGCCCCGCAGGGGCGAAAGCTCTGTGGCCTACGACAGGGTCCGGTTATTGTTAATGTCTCATTCCTCCTTCTAAAAGCTAACGGCTAACAGCCAGCTTCACCACGTTCCCGGTGACGCTTTGCGGGGCGTGGCCGCGGGTCTTGTA
>CALDIA010000132.1 GCA_937901455.1 uncultured Bacteroidales bacterium
CTCATTGTCAGCCTCCTGCCCGTTGAAGAAGTACCGATAACCCCCCATAGCGGGAAGAGAGAATTTTGGCGGGTATGTGATGGTGTAGTTCATGGCGCAAAAAAATAAAATTATCAAAATCTAATGGTAATAGAATCGCTTTTGAGCAGGGTGACACCGCTGTAGTCAAACATTTCTGGCAAAGTGTCAATTCTGTACGGATAATACGAATCGCTGCAAACCATCACGCTGTCAATTTGGTTTTGCATGGCAGGCGACAAAAAAACTCTATATGATAATAGTCCAACAACATATTCACCATAGGTTCCATTTCCCTCCTCTTTGATTAACTCTTCAGCAAGTTCCTTGTAAAAAAGCAACTTTTTGTCAGAAGCGATTAGAATCATTCTATATCTGGTGTTTTTATTTTTTCCACTTAAACGGGCGAACAAGATGTTGTCGCGAATTTGAGAAATACTGTATATTACAATGCCCTGGCCGCAACAGTCAAAACTTGAATTAACCTTTATGGGCCACTTTTCTGCTTCGACAAAAAAATCACCTTCAGCTGTGCTATTCACCGTGTCACGGTATAATCTTAAAAAATCATACACTTCACCTATCGATTGCTCAATAGAACTGGTTTTTATCAAAGAAGTGGGCTTGCACGAAACCAGCGTGGTAACAATTATGATAAATATGATAAACAAATATTTCCTCATTGCCTGTTTTTTTGAACTCGTGTCACCTCATGCTTGTGGTTCTTCCAAATCGAATGGCCGGAAATGGTGTTGTTTATGGGATATAGAACATTTTGATTGAAATTAGAAACCTTGGCGGGGTCAGAGACAGCATTTTCCAAAAAGGTAAACACACCATAACCGCCGCGTGTCGTTCTTCCTGTGATAACGATGTAATGGTCTGTTCCAACATCGTCAGTCCTTTTTTTGTCATCATAATTTACACCAACAACAACGGCTCTACCTGATTCCAACTCTCGGTTAATGTAATCAACAGCATCATTATAGTTGAGTTTCTCCAATTGATTGCCGTTGTAGTTGAGAGCTTCGGTCGTCGTTACCATATTGCCCATCAAATAGGTCCTCATTGTCTTTGCCTGCGCAGCAGCTAAACGGGCACAATTTTTATTATACGGTTTCCCTTCATTGTTCGCCCCTTTTAGGGCTGGGTCGCCCCAAAAATAAGTATGCATTGACTTGCGATTGAAATTCTGGATGTTTGTATAAACCCATTGTGTCTTCTGTTGGTCAGCGGTGCCTGTTGTATTCCATCCATTCCCATCATTATACATGTGCTGTTTGATGTTGAAATAGTCATTCCCCATCCATGATACAATAGGCACATTAGAAAAATCGTAATCACCGAGCGAGAAACTATAGGTGCCGTCTTCATTCCTATGCTGTTCGGGGTCAATGCCAGAGTCTTTAACCGAAATATACTCCAACCCCTCCAGTTCCCTTCCGTCCACAACCCGATTCTCCGCAAACGCATACGTGCTGTTCCACGGGAACTTCCCCGCTAATGGGTCCACGCTCCAGAACCGCCCGATGCGGGTGTCGTGCATGCGGTACTCGAAGGCGTGCAAAGTCCCCTCTCCAAGCACCTCATTGTCAGCCTCCTGCCCGTTGAAGAAGTACCGATAACCCCCCATAGCGGGACGGGAGGATTTTGGCGGGTATGTGATGGTGTGGTTCATGGCGCGAAGATAAGGATTTTTTCTATTATCTGTTATTCTGTTAGCTTTATAACGCGGTATGGTAATGCTGTCAAAAGGTTATCTCCCTTGAATACAACTTTCAACGAACAAGAGAAGGCTTCATCGCCTGAAATATCCCCTACCTGAATCTTAAGATTACGAATATTTTCTGGCAGAAATGGATCTGTATTAATTGTGCAAGAATATGACTTTGACAAAACATTGCCGTCATCATCATCGATTAAAAGGTATTCAATGTATAACTTAAATAACCGGCAATAGGTGCCTTTCCTATTATAATTAAATTCCCAAGGGTCACACGGTGGGCTATCACAAATAACCAATCCACCTGCGCATAATGGTCCTACGATTTCCCCCAACAATATGTCAGAATACAACGGGAAGGAACGCATATCGGATTTTAGTAGCGTGTCTTTAACAAGAAGGTAATAAGGATTTGTAATTCCTTGAGACTTCAGACACTCCATAGCTGCTCTTGTAAATGATATACCTGCACCAATACAAGCGTTGCTAATGAAATGGTTAGCAAGGTCTTCGGCAATACGCCGTTCAAGAGAGTCGTTCGGTTTTATAAACGTGTATTTCCCAACTGTCACATCCATTGTGTCATAGCGAACACGCATATAGTCTTCCGTTTTAAGTGGTACAAGGTTCTTCATATTGGACTTCTTGTCCAAGAACACGGCGCAATAATAATTCTCATCTATATTTTCCTTTTCTCCTGAATTATGGAAAACGGACAACAGGTAAACAGTATCAGAGCATATACCAATAATAACCTGCGCATTGCCCTTGATGAAAGAACCGAATAGTAGGCATGAGCCCGTAATCACTATTTTGAATAACTTGTTCATTCTACTTTGATTTCAGCATTGGGGTCTATGGGGACAGAACCGTTAATGTAGTCAATTCTTACCTTTGCTCCTTCCATATCGAGACCATTGCTATCTAACATATACTTGATTATCATACGGATGTCGTCATTTGAAATATCTTTCATTTCAAAACCATTGTCTGGAGTGGCAGTGTATTCCATTCTTCCCTCTGAAGGGTAATATGGTTTTCCTTTATCATCAAGACCTAACAAATGAAGTATTTCATGGGAGATTAGTTTATGATAATCAATAAACCTTGTTTTTTTCCAAATATTCATTGAAAAATATTTTCCCGAGGATGTTTGTCCTCCAGTTATGTGGATTTTCCCCGACTCTGTTTCCCGGCTCTTCTCTATTTCTGTTGAACCCATAAAAGCGTTTCCGTAGCAACCGTCATCTCTTGCTTGGTCTATGGCATTAACAATCATCATTTCTTTCTCAGATAAATTGCTATGGTAGTCCTCCCTTTTCTTGGAATCTGGAGCGACAGGCTTGATGGCAAATTTCAAAGTGTATTTCACACCATCAACCGTCACTACTTTTGTGATGTTGTTGATCTCTTCAACAGCTGGCGACAGTTTGTCATATGCTTCTTGCGAAGCTGTATAAATATTCATCTGAATTGTGATTGTTTTGTTTTCACCAGAATTATCGACAACTACAACAAAATCGCTTCCGTCCACATCCACCATCTTTATCGGATTATCCGCACAGAACTGATAGGGGCTCAGCGACGGGTACTTTGCCGCTTTCCTGTCCACTCCCCACCACCGTCCTAGTCTCGTGTCATACTGCCGGAACTCGTACCCTGCCAGAACCCCTTCCCCAAGCACCTCATTGTCAGCCTCCTGCCCGTTGAAGAAGTACCGATA
>CALDIA010000133.1 GCA_937901455.1 uncultured Bacteroidales bacterium
TGCAGATGCTCATCTGCGTGAGCGGTCGCGGCTGGTATCAGGAATGGGGCAAGGAAGCCGTTGAGCTGAAGCCCGGCGTGGTCATCGCCGTCCCCGAGGGCGTGAAGCATTGGCACGGCGCCGCCGCCGACAGCTGGATGCAGCACCTCACTTATCACGCCAACGTGCAGCCCGGCAACAGCAACGAGTGGCTTGAGGCGGTGACGGAGGAAGAGTATGAGAAAGTGAAATAGCGAGAGGCAATTTTTGCGAAATTTCCCCGTCCGAAACTCGGGATAGTGGCGAGTTGGGGGCGGGGACTTTCTTTTCGGCATAGGGAGAGAACACCTCACCACATCATTCCAATCAACCACAATGGTATGGATTTTTCAGCCGGATAATCCGTGTTGTCGCGTAACACATAATCCGCGTGCTTGGGAAAATTTCCATTACAGGAATATTTTTCAAAAATTTTTCCTGTCACAGGAACAAAACGGCCATATTTTTTTTTATGGATCGTTAGTCATGGAGTCGCTTTTGATACATTTGCCGCAATTTGCGAAAGCGGCGTGTTAGGAAAAATGAGGCGGCTTGAGGCGGTGACGGAGGAAGAGTATGGGAAAGTGAAATGATTCGATGAACAAGCACGAAATAGATACCATTTTGAATAATTTCCTTATTATTGAGTCGCCATTATATCATCTAATATTTTTGGCAAATCCTCATCCAGATTCCCATTGTAGTCAACATGTGGAATATGGAATTTATCTAACGCCAGCTTGAACCTCTTGTAACCCTCTTTGTCGCGACAAGCAACCCAACAAACATTTAATTGGTCACATTGGTTTTTGTTTTGTTGTGAAAGAGTGTCAGCCACAAACAAACTACTTCCCCTTGCTATAATGGCATCAGCACTCTCCGGGTTGCCTTGTCCCATCAGTTTAACTTCACACCTGTAATTGTTGTATCCATTTTTCAGATAAAAATCAATCTCCCTGTCAACATCAAGGCTTCTGTCTTTGACAAAGTGTTCAGCATTGTAATACTGAGGAGATACTTGATACAATCGGCACAAAGTCAACATGATAACCTTTTCGGCTCTTTTCCCTGCCGTACTCCACAAACCGCCTCGTAAAGCAGCTCGTTTTACTGCCAAAGTGTTTATGACAATCAAACTTTCGTTGACATTTAAATCCACGCTAACGCCTTGGAATTTGATTGTAAGAATCAAATCTATCTCGTTTTCATTCTCAACTAATGCTTGAATGCTATTATACAGCGATTCAAAATGTTCATTCGAAGCCTCAATCACAATCTGTTTAGTGGCAGACCGATACATGTTGCTTATCGTCTTCTTGTTCAAGCCTGAATTTATCGCAATTTCATCAGGCGGCAAAGATTCGTTCATGAAAGCGTTCTTATACCAATCGATTGTGATTGTTTCCGAATGTAGTTTTGCCTCGACGATTTTTTTAAAGAAATCGATGGCGAATTGCAAAAACTCAGCATTGATGAGATTGACGATTTCTATTCTATAGTCTTGTGATTTGATTACTCGCAAGACAATCTCTTTAATAACATGTTCCTTTAATGTCATAGCGCGGTCTCCTTAAATTTGTCAAGTGATAAAAATCGGGTGGGATAACTTTCGAAAAGGTTCTCTTTCTTAAATGATTTCATGTATTCGAAGTATTGGGGATCTTTTTCCGTCATGAAAAACTTTCTGTCCAAACTCTTGGCAGTTCTTCCAACGGTTCCGCTTCCGCCAAATGGGTCAAAGACCAAATCTCCTATAAATGAATAGTACTCTATAACTCGTTTGCACAATTCATAAGGGAAAATGGCTGAATGGACTTTGTCGGATTTGGGGCAAATCTGCCAAACGTTTGTTGTCTCATAACCATCAGCAACCTTGCTTTTGTCCAAGGTCTCGACATCATATTGATGTATATTCCAATCGATGAGTTTGCTCGTTTGTTTTCGATAGACCATCAGGTATTCTGTAACTGAATTCGGTTTGTATGCCAAAGGCCTGCGGTGCTGCTGGAAACCGCCTATCCTGTTCTTGACACTGTATTCTGGCTTCATCCAAACAATGTCATCGATAAACTCCCATCCCATCTTAATAAGGTCATGATGGACATCAAACGGTATTGGGTACCTTTTGCTTGAATGAGCCCTACTGATTCTTGGAACGATAACCGGAGAGGTGTTCACTACTAAAAACCGACCTTCCTTCGTTATCCGGTAAGTCTCCAAAAACACTTCTTCCAAGAACTTCAAATAAGCCTCGTAACTCGGATAAATTGAATAATCGCGGGCATTGTAATAGGGCGGCGAAGTGAAAGTCAAGTGCACGCTGTCGTCTGGCACAAATTTCAGCACATCCCTGACATCGCCATTAACAACCACATTGATTAAAAAAGGATATGTCTCGGTATGCGGAAGCGCAGCTTTCTTTTGCTTTCCTTCTGAGAAATACTCTTTCTTGATTATCGACACCACCATTTCATTTTCATGATTGACAAGTTCCTTCAAATGAGAGTCAACATCTGGATTGCCTTTAAACACGAGCAAACCTCTAATGGCTTGGCATACGATTTTCGGATCGGGATTACTAAGGATGTGTGTCAAAGCTGGTATGGCATCTACCATCCTCATCCGTCCTATTGAAGAAACAGCCTCTCGTTTTACAATAGTATTGGGTTCTGCATCAACGATTTTTTCAAATAGAGGGAGTAATTCTATAGATTTCAGCTTACCAAGATTTTTCACCGCCCATAGCCTCACATCTTTGTTTTCGTGGTTCAACAAGTCAATGAAGCAATCGCCTTCGAAGGAAGAAGGAAGAGTGCCGATGTTTTCGAGAACGAAAACCAAATCGCCGCTATTCCCAATCGATTTGATAAGTTTCGCGAGGCCGTCCGGACCATCCGCTTTTGCAGTCATAACGTCTTCTCGCGATACTGATAGTTCTTTGTATTTTTCTATCATCTGCGCTGTTTGTTTTGGCGCTTGGCTTATCATTTTCAGCTTACGGGCAGTCACTTTGGCCATAAAAGAAGCGTGGACTTTGTCTTATCCACGCTCTTAGGCTCTGGTAACTGCCCGTACAAGTTGATAAGTCGCCGTCCACGCTGTGCGCAGACGTTCACAAACTTATTCGCAACTTGTACTTCGTTAAATTTACCAGATTTAAGAGCAGTGCTGAATAATTAGCAAACGCTTGGTTTATAATATGTTAGTTTAACTTCTTTACTTCATTCCGTTGTTGTTTTTATTGTTATTAT
>CALDIA010000134.1 GCA_937901455.1 uncultured Bacteroidales bacterium
GTCCCCGTTGCGGAGGAAGATTGGTGCTGCGGGATGGGAAATACGGGGATTTCTACGGCTGCAGCAATTATCCGCGTTGTCGATACACGAAGCAAGCGTGAAAGATTTCCAGTTTTCAGTTCAACGTTCAACCGCCATTATCCCCCCCCAAAAAAAAAAATCATTAGATTTCTCAAAAAAAAGTGTACTTTTGCAACCGATATCTGCCATTGGCAATCAGTTGTTAGCCATTGGCTAATCTCGAACAAACGTGCCAACAGTTAAACAGTTAAACAAATAAACAAATAAACAAATAAACCCCATACCATGTACACCAATTTCCAACAACATCTTCAGAAAGAATTAGCCGACATTATGGAAGCCGGCTTGTACAAGAATGAACGTATTATTGCCTCTCCGCAAAGTGGTGAGATTACCTTGCAGGATGGCAGCAAGGTGCTGAATTTCTGCGCCAACAACTATTTGGGACTTGCCAATGATCCTCGCTTAATTGCCGCCGCTAAAGAGGCTATGGATACCCATGGCTACGGTATGGCCTCCGTACGTTTTATTTGCGGTTGCTCCGACCTGCACAAGGCTTTGGAGAAGAAGATTGCCGAGTTCTTCGGTACTGAGGACACGATTCTCTACGCTGCCTGCTTCGATGCCAACGGCGGTGTTTTCGAACCCCTGCTCACCGACCAGGACGCTATCATCTCCGATGCCCTCAACCATGCCTCCATCATCGATGGCGTGCGCCTCTGCAAAGCTGTCCGCTACCGTTATAAAAATGCCGATATGGCTGACCTCGAAGAGCAACTCAAGGCTGCCCAGGCCCAACGCTTCCGTATCATCGTCACCGATGGTGTCTTCTCTATGGACGGCAACGTCTGCCCGCTCGACAAGATCTATGAGCTGGCCCAGAAATATGACGCTATGGTCATGGTCGATGAATCTCACTCTGCCGGCGTGGTTGGCAAGACCGGTCGCGGCGTGACCGAGCGCTACAATCTGCGCGGCAAGATCGAGATCCTTACCGGTACCCTTGGCAAAGCCTTTGGCGGAGCCATTGGCGGTTTTACCACCGGCAAGAAGGAAATCATCGATATGCTCCGTCAGCGCTCCCGTCCGTACCTGTTCTCCAATTCCATCCCTCCGATGGTGGCTGCTGCCGGCTGCAAGATGGTTGACATTATGTCTGAAACCAATGAACTGCAAGACAAACTGCACAGCAATACCGAGTATTTCATCGGTAAGATGAAAGCCGCTGGATTCGATATCAAACCGACCGAATCAGCTATTTGTGCAGTGATGCTGTATGATGCTAAACTGTCGCAGGTGATGGCCTCCAAACTGCAGGAGGAAGGTATCTATGTTACCGGTTTCTACTATCCGGTGGTCCCGAAAGACCAAGCCCGTATCCGCGTGCAGATATCTGCCGCTCACGAACCCGAACATCTCGACAAGTGCATCGCCGCCTTCACCAAGATTGGCAAGGAACTTGGCGTTCTGAAATAATTTTAAAGCCACAATTTAATAGCTGTTTTTGCGTTAACATTTTATTTATCAATAAGACCTTTTAAAAATGAAAAAAATCGCTTTATTCGCAATCGTTTGCTGCGCTGTGGTTTTCTCCAGCTGCAACAGAAATCAACACGCCTATTACACCACCACTAATTTCACATTCGCTGATGAAACCAATGTCATCAGAGTTGAAGCTGTGATGGGTACCATTAACCTCTATTGGAATGGTGACTATACCTTCACTGGCAATGACGAGGGCTATACCGACGTGAAAGCTAAAACCAAATATTTGGAATCCAAGGTCGCTATCTCTGCCCACGGGAATGAGATTAAAGAACATATGGGTGCCGATGACTATTTCTATTACAAGCTTTATAGAAAAGATGGCAATGTACTGTTGGAATCTACCAAGTATTATTTGGATGCTGATGGCAATTTTACTTCCACTACAGAAGTGGACAACGTGGAAGATTAATCCTTGTTGATGCTGATTTTTCTAAAAGAGGGCGCTTGCAAAACCGCCCTCTTTTTGTTGATAAGTTTGTGCATAAATAAAATGACGGTGGGGGGGGAGCACCATTTTTTTCTATCTTTGCACTTCCAAAATATTTCGTTAAATAATAATAAAACTTATGCGAATGAAAAGACAAATATCATTCCTGCAAAGGGGGGCCAAATTGGTCTTTATAGTATGTGTGTGCCTCTTCTTTATAACTCCTGTGGTCAAGGCACAAAAGACTGTGTCCATTATAGCAGATTGGCACAAAGGTGAGAAAGCGCATTTTGTGGTTGAGAAGATAAAGTCGCAGAATGAAACGACCAATATGTCTTCTTTCGATATCTATTTTGAGGTGGTTGACTCTACCGCCGACGGGTATAGGATCAAGTTGATATACGACAATGTGTTACAGGAGGATCTGATTCCCGACTCGCTGCGAGAAAAGGCTAAGGAGGTATTCTCTACCCTGGATCTGGATCAAATCGTTTATTACCGGACCACACCCACAGGACTTTTTGTGGAGTTGGAGAACTGGCAGGAATTGCGAGACCAGAATTTCAATAATGCCAAGAAACTTATGCAGGCCATGGGTCAGGATGACAATGAGTCATTGGACGAGATTCTGGAGGTGACCAAGAAATTGTACGAAAGAGAGGATATGGTGGTGGGTAAGCTTTATTCAGAGATAGCCTATATTCATCAATTCTTGGGTTATGAGATGAAGTTGAACAAGACGGCAAAGGGTAAGTCGGTCATGCCTACTGCATTTGGAGATGTACCGGCACAGACCACCTTGACAGTGGATGAATTTGATCCTGAAACTCAAAAATGCCGTCTGACGCAAATCAATGCTATCAATCCTAAGGAGATGAAGAAGATCTTGAATCAATATTTCAAGTTGTTGTCGTCTTCTATGGGAGTGACCATGTCGAAAAACGCTTTTGCTGGAATCCGGTTAGACATAAAGGATGTTATCCATGCAGAGTACATTGCGTTTCCTGGTATGCCGCTGTATATTGAGAACGAGCGTTCAGTGCACGCGGTTGCAGATGGAGCGCAGAGTTTTGACATTGAACGCTGTGTGATTCGCAAGGTGGAGTAGGGCAGACGAAGAGGCTTGAGTTCGTTACATATCGTTATTCGGAGGATGGTTTGATGCCAGCAGGTGTCAGGTTATCCTCCGAAGTTGTCATAGTGAATCATGTCATGGGGCACGCCGAGGCTGTCGAGCATTTGCAGTATGGCCTGAAGCATCAAAGGTGGTCCGCAGATGTAGTATTCAATCTCTTCGGGTGCCGGATGAGCTTTCAGATATTGTTGATAGATAACTTCGTGGATGAATCCTGTATAGCCAGTCCAGTTGTCTTCTGGTAACGCATCCGAGAGTGCGACGTGAAAATTGAAGTTTTCATGTTTGGCCGCGAGCCGTTCGAACTCATCCATGTAGAATAGCTCTTTGTGCGAGCGGCCTCCATACCAGAAGCTTGTCTTGCGTATTGTATGCTTTACCTTGAATTGGTCGAAGATTTGGGAACGCATGGGCGCCATGCCAGCCCCGCCGCCTATGAACATCATCTCACGGTCAGAGTCCTGCACAAAAAAGTCGCCATAGGGCCCTGACACGAAAACGGTGTCGCCAGGTTTAAGACTATAGATGTAGGAGGAGGCTATGCCGGGGTTCACCTTTTCCATACGCCCTTTTTTCTTGTTGAAGGGAGGTGCGGCGATGCGCACGTTGAGCATTATGATGCCGTTTTCGGCAGGATAATTGGCCATGGAGTAGGCCCGTACGGTGGAGGTGCTGTTTTTCATGCGCAGATTGAAGAGGTCCATACGTTGCCAGTCGGCCTGGTAGGGTTCGTCAATCTCCATGTCGCTATAGTTTACCGTGCATGCGGGAATGTCAATCTGGATATAGCCACCAGAGCGAAAGTCCATCACTTCGCCTTCGGGTAGGCGGAGTACCAGCTCCTTGATAAAGGTGGCCACGTTGTGATTGGATACGACCGTGCATTTCCATTTCTTGATGCCGAAGAAGCTTTCAGGAATCTCTATTTCCATGTCCTCGCGCACCTTCACTTGGCAAAACAGACGATAGTGGTCGGTGGCCTCTTTGCGGGATATGTGGGCCAGTTCGGTGGGCAGAATTTCGCCCCCGCCTGCGAGCACCTTGCCCCGGCAGGTACCGCATGAGCCGCCCCCGCCGCACGCCGACGGCACAAAGACCTTGCTGTCAGATAAGGCCTGCAACAAACTGTCTCCCCGCTCGTGCTCTATCTCCTTCTTCCCATTGATGCGAATCTTCACTGACCCCTCCGGAATCATCCGCTTGCGGGCAAACAATAAAATACCTACCAGCAACCAGATGATTACCAGAAATACTATTATCGCCGCTACCAATGTCAGTACTCTCATCCTTTCAGCCAACCGTTTGTTGTTTATTAAATTTTGAATTTATTAAATTGTTGTCTATATGCACCCATGCATTTGTCCCGATAAGGCAGCCATAGGGAATTTAACTATGGTCTATTTCATATTCCCAAAAAACACATAAAACCAATTCCAAGCAAGCCTGTGATGATGTAGGCGATGCCGTTGCCTTGTAGGGCGGGCGGGATTTTCGCGTATTTGAGGCGTTCACGGATGGCGGCAAAGGCGGTGATGGCCAGTAGCCAGCCAATGCCGGATCCGATTGCATACGACAGACTGTGCGCCACTGTGGGAAAATTACGTTCCTGCATAAAAAGCGAGCATCCAAGAATGGCGCAGTTCACGGCGATTAGAGGCAGGAAGATGCCTAACGCCATGTTCAAGGCCGGCAGGTAACGCTCGAAGACCATCTCCAGTAACTGCACGATGCCGGCAATCACCGCAATGAAGATGATGAGCGACAAATAGGATAAATCGACATGGGCGAAGCGTTCGCCGAGCCACGTTAACGCACCCTCCCGTAACAGGTATTTGTCAATGAGGTAGTTGACTGGCACGGTGACGGCCAATACAAAGCAGACTGCCATGCCCAGCCCAAAGGCTGTCTTCACATTTTTGGATACCGCCAGATAGGAGCACATCCCAAGAAAATAGGCGAATATCATGTTGTCAATGAAAACCGATCGGACAAATATGTTGAAAATGTCAAACATTACGAAATACTATTGTTTGTTAATTATCCAAATCATGGTCCCCATCAATATCAGAGCCATGGGCGGGAGAATCATTAGGCTGTTGTTGAGATAGCCGGTGGCGTACCAAGCCTGGGGGACGACTTGGTGGTTCCAGAGGGTGCCGGAGCCGAGCAGCTCGCGGAAGAAGGCTACCACTACGAGCACTAAGCCATAGCCAAGGCCATTCATCATCCCGTCCATCAAAGAGGGAAGTGGCTTGTGCGACAGGGCAAAAGCCTCCAACCGTCCCATGATGATGCAGTTGGTGATGATCAAGCCAACAAAGACCGAAAGCATTTTGCTGACATCGTATAGATATGCTTGCAATAACTGATCTACCATTATCACGAAGAAGGAGACTACGAGCAATTGGACGATTATGCGGATGCGTGGCGGGATGGTATTGCGTAGCAGGGAAATGAAGAGGTTGGAGCAGGCGCACACAACCGTCACCGATAGAGCCATCACCACGGCCGGTTTCATCTGAGCCGTGACTGCCAAGGCAGAACATACGCCTAATGTCTGTACCAAAATGGGGTTTTCCTTGCTTAATGGTCCTAAATATTGTTTCATTTTGTCATAATATCAGGTTGTAAACGTCGGATGTCATATACGGGGATGTGCACGACTTTTTGCAGGGCTTCTTGCAGTGCTGCGGAGTCAACCCTGACCCCTAATGGGGAGGTGGGGTTGATGCATATGGCGGTGAGGTTGGGTTTTTGCAGAACGAACAGTTGCCCGCCCCGTTGTCGATAGCTGTTCAGGACATAAGGTGTGACGAATATCTTGGTGAAGTCTTTCACAATAAGGATGGTATCCTTGATTTGAGGCTGTGTGCGCAGGTGCTCCAAGATAGAGTCTGTGAGGATGCCACTGATAAAAAGGGTGGAGCCGTGTGTGAAGAGTTTCTCTTTGCTTTTGGCGATGAGCAGGGGGGAGGCGATAGGGAGTTGGAAGATCTGTTCGTTTTCGATGGCGAAGATGCCGGTGTCGGCGCGTAAGAGATCATCGTGAAAGAGGGTGTCGTAGGCGGGTAGCTCGGTCATCTGATATACGAACTTGGTCTTCTCTACGATAGTGGGTATGTCGGGGGCGATGGCAGCGCCTGTGGAGAGGATGAGTCCATCGGTGATGGAAGGGGCTGCGGGACTGCGGCGGGAGAGCGCTCCGTCCACTATGAACATGTCCCCCCCGAGGCTGTGCATGCGGTCGATGAGAGCCTTCATGCGCATGGAAGAGGCGGGGCCTGCCAGTATGGCCTTGCCCTCTTGCAAGACCCTGGCGATGACCAGCCGGCCCATGGAGGTCATCTCTCCTCTCACATCGTAAATCTCCGAGATAAGCTGCCGCTGTCGGTAGTGATACTCGGAGGTGACAAAGAACATGCCTTCGTATAGCGTTACCTCCGGTTTTTCAGTCTGGGTGACCTGGTCCTGTTTTTCCCCGTCAATGCCGATGGAAGTTACAGCCAACACTTTGTCGGTGTGGCGCAACTGGTCGAGCACATAGTTGAGGCATACGGTCTTGCCTGTGTTCTTGGCCATACCCACGATGGAGAGGCTGTGAAAAGGTAATATGTCAGAAATGAGTGACAAAAATAGTTGAAAGTTAGGGGTTGGAAATTAGAAGCTCAATGTAAAAGGTCAACGATTCATCAACTGCTCGATCTCTTCCACTTCCACGGGTGTGCCGTCGAAGAGGTCCACGGGATTCTCGCCCACCACGACATCGGTCTCGATGCGCACGCCGATGCCCTCCTCAGCGATGTATATGCCAGGCTCGCAGCTGAGTACGTTGCCGGCCTCAAATACCCAGTCGCGTTGCCCCACGTCATGCACGTCCAAGCCGATGAAGTGGCTGGTGTTGTGCATGTAGTATTTCTTGAAACAGGGCATGGCAGGGTCCTGGTTGCGCACATCCGCTTCGGTGTATAACCCCAACTTAATCAACTCCTCATCCATCCGTTTGAAAACGAAGTCGTTGATTTTGTGGATGGTCATGCCTGGCTTGAACATTGGGATGGTTTCTTTATAGATGGATAACACAGCCTCATAGACTTGTCGTTGGCGAGGGGTGAACTTGCCATTTACGGGTACTGTGCGGGAGCAGTCGCCGGCGTAGTTGGCGTACTCGGCTCCGAAGTCCAGCAGCAACAGATCGCCATCGTGCATTTGCTTGTCGTTTTTCACATAATGGAGGATGCAGGTGTCGGGGCCGGCGGCGATGATGGGGGCGAAAGAGTGTCCCGAGGCGCCATTTCGGAGCATTTCGCAGGTCATCTCTGCCTCAATCTCATACTCGAATTTGCCTGGGGAAATGGCGGTGAGTGCACGCTCAAAGGCCTTGCGGGTAATCTGGCAGGCGTGGCGCAGGGCTTCCAACTCCTCCGATTGCTTGCGGCAACGCAGCGGGTAGAGCAAAGGGGCTAACCGGCGGAAGTCGTGCAACGGGTAGTCAGCCTTGAGTTGCTTGGCAAAACGCACCTCCTGGGTAGGATAGTCGGGCTTGATGCGCGGATCCTCAGGAATGTGCAAATATACATGCTGCGCGTGCATCATCAGGTCGTTGAGCACCCCCTCAAAGGAGTCGGTGAAGAGCACGGTCTTGATGCCCGAGAGCGCTGTGGCTTGCTCTTTGCTCAGCCGGTGGCCGAACCAGATGATCTTCTCCGGCGAAGGATTCTTGATAAACAAAATTTCCCGATAGTCGGGGTTGGAATGCCATGGCGCCAAGGTCAGGAAGGTCTCCTCCTGGTCAATGCCGCAAAGGTATAGCAAGTTGGAGTTTTGGCGGAACGGATGGGTGGTGTCGCCACAACGCGGGTATTCGTCGTTTGAGGTGAGCACAGCCACGGAGCCGGGCTCCAAAAGCGCTGTCAGCTGACGGCGGTTCTCTATGTAGAAATCTGATGATAATGGCTTGTATCGCATACACATGATTTTTAAAAGCGCAAAGATAATTTTTTTTCGTATGCCGTGCATGGATTTTTATGTTACACACTTGTCACTTTCTTAATAGTTACATATTATGTTTTTTATATCTTTGCATTTTTCTTTTTCTTTTGCTAAGAATTGGCATAAATAGATTTGTATAGTACGTGAATATGAAAGCGGAGCATATTAAGGGTAAACGGCTGTTTTGTTACGTCACTTGCATGATATTGGGGGCGTGCTTTTCATTGACGGTCCAACCGTTGAAAGCCATGAGCCTGGATTATATGGCACTGACCGCGCTGGATGGGCTGTGCACGTATGGATCATCAGGTCAGACGGCCGTCCTTCAACCGATGCCCTACTGCGACAATGCGGTGATGATGACGGTAACATTGGGCGACACCTCCACGCAAGTGATTGACACCGTGGTTTGCAACAGACTCTACTTCCATGGGGAAACCTATACCGTATCGGGTTTCTATGAGCAGCAGGTGCTCAACAACGATGGCTATTATTACACATGTCAAATCAACTTGACGATCCACTACTCCGATACGACCCTGTTGGATACGAGTGTGTGCCAAACTGCCTTTCCGTTGCTGTGGCATGGGGTTACCTTCTCAGAACCTGCAACCAAGCCCTTGGTGCTGATGAATGATAACCAATGCGATAGCGTCCTGATGCTTACAGTGCATCTCTTTGACTCACATGAAATGTCAGTGCCAGTACAAGATCTCTTGGCCGGTGGCTCTGACACTATCCCCATAACGATTGTCAATGGACATGCTTCTGATTTTCTTTTTACAGTCTCTGGTACATGGTGCTCACTTTGGCATGACTCTCTGTTAATTGTGGCTCCTCCAGCGGATCTCTCCGATGATGCCATCATTGATTATTCTGTGTCGATGACAGATACTAATGGATGTGTGATGGGAACAGCTGGAACCTTCAATGTCTATGCGCACAGTCATAGCGATGTTTACGAGAATATTCAGTCAGAGGATTTGCCATACACGTGGAACGGCATCGTCTTTACCTCTCCTGGTGTTCATACTGCCCATTTCCAAACTATTCACGGTGCCGACAGTACAATCACCCTTCACCTGTCGGTGGTGTATAACTACGATACAACCTTCTGCAATCCCGCGATGCCCCTGTTGTGGCATGACTTTACCTTCCAAGGGTCGGGTACGCTGATGTCAACCATCCCGATGGGGCCTGGCGCTGACAGTGTTGTGGTAGCCTCTGTACAAGTGGAGTTCGTGGAGGATACCATCCAATGGTTCACGGTCATGGAGGATGATTTGCCGTTGATGTTGCATGGCCATAGCATAGATACTTCTGGAACTTACGCCTATCACTTCTTCAGTGCCCTTGGCTGTGAGCACACCCTTACCTTGCATGTCACAGTTTTATATAATGTGCAAACAGTTGTGGATAGTTTGGTATGTCCAGAGACCATGCCTTTTGTATGGAATGGAAAGACTTTCACCGGGGCAGGTACGCAGACTGCCCATTTCATGGCAGCCAACGGGGCGGACAGCACCGTTGTGATGACTGTCACGCTGAGACCCTCCCCACAGGCTGTCATAAACGGGCCGCAATTGTTCTGTTCCGAAACGCCTGTGACGCTAACTGCCGATAGCGCCGATAGCTATGCTTGGAGTACCGGGGCCCATACACAAAGTGTTACTGTTTCAGAGGTGGGAACCTATTATCTGACGGTTACCAACCAATATGGATGCAGCGATAACACCAGCCATGAGGTGGCGGTAATGGACATCGACAGTGTGGTGGATATTAGTAGCATAGAGCTTTGTGCCGGCAATAGTAGTGTGCTTTCGGTGGGTTACCACGACACTGCCACCGTGCAGATCAGTCACGGCGTGTCCACCTTGGCAGTGGCGGAAACCATCTTTCTGCCAGATGGGGTGCCGTGTAGCCCCTATGGATGCTCCTATCGCTCGCCCGTACTGTTCACAGACTTTACCCCTGGAAGTACTATCCAGAGTGTGAATGACATTCTCTTCGTGCGACTGAATATTGAGCACTCTTATATTGGCGACCTCTATATCAACATTACTTGTCCGAATGGCCAAAAGGCGCATATTTTAAAATACGGTGGATCGGGTACCTCCGACTGCGATAACACCATTCCGGCGAATGCTATGGGCTGGCAAGGAGGTAACAATATGTCGCAGTCCACTTTTTTTGGCATTGCCAATGATAACGAGAATCCCTTTTCCTGGAATGCATGTAACTCGGATGCTTCAGGTAATGGACCTGGGGTAGGGTGGAACTATTGCTGGTCTGACAATACCACCGCAGGCTATACCTATGCACCTGGTGCTGGAAGCCTGGTTTACCGTTACCCGAATGCCCATAACGGCAGGGTTGACTCCTCCAATGTGGCCGCTGGCCCCCGATTCTATCACCCCGACCAATCGTTCGCAAGCCTGATTGGTTGTCCCCTGAACGGTTCGTGGTATATTGAGGTGGTTGATGGATGGAGTATTGACAACGGTTATATCTTTGGATGGGAACTGGCCCTTGACCCATCACTGCTTCCAGCCACTTCCAATGAGATTACCGCGGCAACCGTGGACGGTCCGTGGGCACAGTCAACCACGGGGATGTCATACCAAATTACCCCTCCTGATACTTTGCCACACGACACGGTGGTGCACTATACGGTTCATCTGTACGATGATTACGGCTGCGGCTATGATACTATAGTGACGTTGACGGTTCATGCTTCTACCATGGCTACAATTGATACCGTGCTCTTGCAGAACAATCTGCCTTTGATAGTTAATGGTCAGCACTACAACACCCCCGGCCACTATACGCAACATCTGAGCAATCACAATGGTTGCGACAGTACCCTGTATATTGATGTGGATGTGCTCTATAATGTGCAGACGAGCGTGGATACGGCGCTGTGTATGGCCAGCTTTCCTTTTACATGGAATGGCAAGACTTTTGTCAATGCGGGTACCCAAAATGCCCTCCTCGTCGCTTCCAATGGCGTGGACAGTACGGTGGTGATGACCGTCTCGGTATTGCCTGTCACATCCTCCACCATCCATGCTGCCGTGGTGGAGAACAACCTGCCTTACATGCTGAATGGCACACCTTATACACAGTCGGGTGCCTATACTCAGCATCTTACCAATGCGGCAGGCTGCGACAGTACTATCACCTTGAATCTGACCGTCTATCCGAATGTGTCTGTCAACTTTGACACGACTGTCTGCGCAGATGATCTGCCGTTGGTGTGGCATGACCAGACCTTTACGGCGGCCGACACTAAGACGAATCAATTGACCACCATTCATGGGGCAGACAGCGTGGAGGTGTGCCATCTCTCTGTGGATTTCTTGACTGCCACTATCGGCAATGCGACCGAGATTGTCTGCTATGGCGAATCTACTGGCGGCGCGGTGGCCACCGTGACGGGTGGGCAGGCCCCACTCAGTATCCAATGGACCAATGGGGCGGGGGAACTGGTGACTTCCAACTTGACACTGGCTAACCAACCGGCAGGCAACTATTCTTTTACAGTCGCCGATCAGGTGGGATGCGTGGTCACCAGGACTGTCACACTGAATACGCTGAATGGACCATTGGAGGCCGGAACCATCAGCTCGGATCAGGATATCTGCGATGATGGACAGCTGATGCCTTTTGAGGGGACCCCTGCCAGCGGAGGTGATGCCGGTCATTATGAGTGGCAATGGTCTATGAACGGAGCCGATTGGTCTGCTGCCCCCGGGACCAATAATGGCCAAAACTATACCTGTCCCGATGACGCCGTCCAAACTTTTGCACTCCGACGAGCTTGGATCTCCCAAACTTGCGGCACCGTGTATAGCAATACCGTGCAGACCGTCATTTGGAACAGCTATCATGATACCATTGCAGATGTGGTCTGCCAGAATATCCCTTATGAGAATCATGGGTTCTTCATTCCCGCCGATGAAATCAGTGAACCGGGCAATTATGTTTTCGAACAATTGCTGAGCACCGGGCATTGCGACAGCCTGATTGTACTTCAACTGACCGTGACCAAAGAATATACCCTGCATTATGAGGATGAAATCTGTGAGGGAACCCCATACGTGAAGCATGGTTTTGCTATTGCGGCATCAGAAACTATTGGACACGATGCTCTGGACAGGACGCTGAATCTGCATACTGACACTGGATGCGACAGTGTCCTGGAACTACATCTGACCATCATCGACACCTCCTTGCGGATTATATCCCTGACGGAGGATTTCTGCGACTTTCATACGGCTGAATTGCAAGCGGTGACCAATATGACGGATTACGTGTGGAATACTGGGGAACAAAGCTCGCAAATAACCGTCACAGAGACTGGAGTGTACAGTGTTACGGCCACACAGAGCGTCTGCGCTCGCACAGCAGAATACCGCGTGGAGGTCTGCACCTTGCAGCTTTATCTGCCCAATGCCATCACCCCTGGCAATGGCGATGGCTTGAATGATTACTTTTCAATCCCTGAAGAGAGTCAGCGACAGATGATGGACTTTGAGATTGCCGTGTACAACCGCTGGGGCGAGCTGGTCTTCTTCTCTGCCGACAAGTCGTTTCGTTGGAATGGCGAAGTGCGTGGGAAGATTTACCGCGACAATGTATATCACTATGTGATCAAGTGTACCAACTGGGATGGCCGGCCTTTCCTTTTCAGGGGGTCTCTGACAGTGCTGTAAGGTTAGGTGTTGCGTATGTCCATGGCATTACGCATGGCGTTGCCAATCAACATAAAGGAGAGTACGAGCAGCATGATGGCAATGCCAGGGGCGATGGAGAGGTAAGCCTTGTGCAGCACAATATAAGCGTAATTTTCTTTCATCATCATACCCCAAGAAGGCATGGGAGGTTGCACGCCTAGGCCTAGGTGCCTGTGATGTTGGGCAGTATATGCTTGAAGATGATGCGTGCGCTGCTATATCCCAGTGCTTTGCCCGATTCGACAAAGTCCTGCTCACGCAGGCTGATGACCTGTCCGCGCACCACGCGCGCAATGTCCACCCACATGGTCAGACCAATGGCGATGAAGATTTGCCAAAATCCTTTGCCCAATGCAAAGCTGATAGCGATGACCAGCAATAGGGTGGGAATAGACCATACTACGTTGATGATGAAGGTTAGCACATCGTCCACCTTGCCGCGGAAGTAGCCCGCAATGGCCCCCACCGTGATACCGATGACCAAAGCTATGAAGATGGAAAGAAACCCGACAGCTAAACTAACACGCGATCCAATCATTAACTGGCTGAGCACATCCCGGCCATATCGGTCGGTGCCTAATAGGAAACGACGGCTTACCACAGGCTTGGGGGCTAACGCTGACTTGGCATAGTGGACCGTGATTTGCTGCTCGAACAAGGTGGCTTCCACCGTGTCCCCTGAATCCTCATAGGCACTGATGGGCACACTGCGATACTGATCGGGCTGACCGAAGAGCATCCTGTAGAGGAATTTGTGCCTGACCACCTCCTGGGAATGCTTTACCTGCAACATGTCAACCTTGAAACCAGGACTCCGCAAGGCAATCTCCAGCTGCTGCCGGTTGCAATAGGGCGTCGGATCGGGAGTAATCAGATAGCCCAGGATGGAAACGATGATTACCAGAAGAATGAAGGCCAAAGACACCATCCCCTCGCGCTCCTTCTTGAAACGCTGCCAAGTCAATGCACTCAATGAGGTGGCCCTGTATTCTTTCGGTGTCTTCTTAAAAATATGCATTTCTGAAACGAGGGTGCAAAGATACTCATTTTTTTGTATCTTTGCCGCGCTGTTTCACCCGTATGCTATATAGCACGGATGACGATTGAAAAGCATTATATATATTGTAGGTTTAATAACGTAATAATAGAATCATCACACTATGGGAAGAGCATTTGAATACCGTAAAGCAAGAATTTTCAAACGTAATGCCTATCTTGCGCGTACCTTCACGCGTATCGGCAAGGAAATTACAATGGCTGCCAAGGCCGGTGGACCTGATCCCGATCAGAATTCAAAACTTCGCCTGCTTATACAAACCGCCCGGAATGAGAATATGCCGAAAGACAATATCGATCGCGCCATCAAACGCGCTTTCGAAAAAGATCAGTCCGACTATAAAGAGATGGTGTACGAAGGCCGTGGACCTCATGGCATCGCCATCATGATTGAGGCTGCCACCGACAACAACCAGCGTACGGTAGCTAACATCCGCAGCTATTTCAATAAGTACGGCGGCTCCCTCGGCACTTCCGGTATGCTCGACTTTCTCTTCGACCACAAGAGCATCTTTACGGTGGCCCGCACCCCAGAAATCGACCTCGAGGAGTTTGAACTGAACATGATGGATTTTGACGCTGAAATCGATGCCGATGACGAGGAAATTCTTGTGATGGCAGAGTTTCAGGCGTTTGGCCCTATCCAAAAATATCTTGAAGAAAACCATTTCGAAATTAAAAGCTTCAAGTTTGAACGCATCCCCAAGGAAATGAAAACCCTAAACGATGAACAACGCGCCGAGGTGAATCTGCTCCTTGATAAAATCAATGAAGATGAGGATGTGACGAATGTGTTCCACAACATGGTTGAACCTGAAGAACCCGCTGAATAATCGAAACCAACAACCCTAAACCATTTCCTATGTATATCTACAAGTTCAAAGTCTATTACGACGAGGTGGAAGATTTTGTCAGAGATGTGGAATTGCTGGCAACTGATAATTTTGAGTCTTTTCATAACCTGCTATACCAATGTGTTGGCTTGAAGGGTAATGAGATGGCCTCTTTCTCTATCTGCGATCCTAAATGGAACAAACAGAAGGAGATAACCTTGGTGGATATGGGTGATGACGAGGAAGCAACAGATGTTGACGTGCCCGAATATGAGGACGATGACACCTTCGTGACTAAATCGAACCTGCCCCATTTTGTGATGCAAGACTCCTTGCTGAAGGACTTTATCACCGATCCCCACCAACATATCATCTATGAGTATGACTTTATCGATCCGAAACTTTTCTACATTGAATTGCAAAAGGTAGTGAAATCGGATGAGGACCCTGCCCTGTTTCCGCGTTGTACCTATAAATCCAAGGAGATGCCGGTACAGGTGGTGAAGTCAGATTTGGTGGATGACGACAATTTCGACTTTGAGGACGAGGCTATGGATGACGAGTTCAACGATGGTTACGATGAGGATGATTTCAGCGGACTGAATGAACTCGACCAGCTTGTGTAATACTTTATGGGTGATATCTGGACCTACGGCGGTGGGCAAGACCTCCGCCGTTTTGTCTCTCGCAGAGCGCCTGCATGCGCCCATTATCTCTGCTGACTCGCGGCAGTTTTACCGGGAGATGAAGATTGGCACGGCTTTCCCTACCGATGAGGAACTTGCACGCGCACCCCGCTACATGGCGGGCATGCTTTCCATTCACGATTATTATAATGTGTTTATGTTCGAGCAGGATGTCCTGCAACTGCTCCGAAAACTGTTTGCCACGCACCCAGTCGTGCTGATGGAAGGTGGCAGCCCCCAATATATTGCCACCGTCTGCGAGGGTATTGATGAAACCCCCGATGCCGACCCGCAGGTGCGTGCCTATGTGCAAAACCTCTTTCAACGCAATGGTATTGAAGCCCTCCGTGCCCAATTGCAAGTCCTTGATCCAGAATTTTATGCCACTACCGATATTAGGAACCACAAACGAATGATTCGCGCTCTGGAGGTGTGCCTACAGACTCATCAACCCTATTCCAAACTCATGAACAAAACCAAGAAGTCCCGTGACTTCAAAATTTTGAAATATTACCTTGAACGCCCTATGCCCGAACTCTTCGAACGCATAAACCTCCGTGTGGACAAAATGATGGAGAATGGTTTACTCCATGAGGCTGAACAACTCTATCCCTTTCGGGAACTCAACGCCCTGAATACTGTGGGATACAAGGAATTGTTTGCCTATATGGATGGCAAATGCTCCCTCCATCAGGCAGTGGAGGATATTAAAACCCACACTCGACGTTATGCTAAAAAACAGATGGTTTGGTTCAAAAAGGATTACCAACCTATCAATGCCCGAATGGTGGAGGAAGAAGGGTGGAAACCCGTGCTTCAAAATAGGCCTGAACTGACCGCATTATGTCAACATTGAGTGTTGATAGTTTTTGCTTGACATTTTGTTTTTGAAGGATTAATGTCTGTATATTTGTGCCAGTTTTTTTGGAATATTTTAATTATTTTTTATAAACCTAAAATTTTAATTATGAAGAAGATAACAACAATTATGACGGCATTGCTCATGTGTGTTGCCGTATGTTCTTTCGGACAGAGTTCCAAATCTGGTATGTCTATTCAATTAGGTGGCATTCTCCCGATGGGTGCTTTTGACAAAACCCCTGTGGGTATGCCGGTTGTTGGCATTGTCCCTGGCGTCAACTCTTTCACAGAAAACGGTGGCGCCATGTTCGGTGCATCCATTGGCTTGAAGTACACCTATACTTTCCAGAACACGTCTATGGAGAACAGCGGCCTTGGCATCTTTATTTCTGCTGATGGTATGTGGCATGCTTTGGACAAGGATGTACGCGATTTGTACGACCTTGCCCGCAAGACGAAACCTATGTATGTAAATGTGCCTATTATGCTTGGTGTCAACTACACCGCTCAGTTCGGCGATGTGTTTGGCATTTGGGCTGAGGCCGGCCTTGGTGCTGACCTGTTTTTCAAGACCCCGGAAGGTACTTCTGAACAACTTACTAAGTACAAAACCAGCGCTGAATTCGCTTTCGAGGCTGGCGCCGGTATTCTCTTGGCTCGCACCGTTAGCCTTGGCGCTCACTATTACTGGCTGGGCAATCACAATGTGATGGTGAAGTCTGATTCCTTCTTTGGCGGCATCACCGATTATCAGATGAAAGTCGGTGTGTGGGCTTTCAAATTGGGCTTCCACTTCTAAAACTGTTTATGTCCTGAGATGGTGTAATGAATAACTGAAATTATTCGTCATATATGTAGTTTTTATTATTTTTGCTGCACCATTATACATAGAGAATATTCATTAAAAAAAATTGCAATTATGAAAAAAGTATTCTATTTGGCAGTTGTAGCCTTAGTAGTGCTCTGCACTGGTTGTAAAGAGGAATACACTACTCCCATCAATCCGCTTGCCATCAGCTTGTTTGCCCCTGCCGGCAATGGTTCCACTTTCGAGTATGCGGATGCACGTTCCAACAGCGAACCCACGTTCACAGTGACCGTGTCTGACTTCAGCGATTACACAAACACTTGCAGTGAACGCAAGGTTTATTCCCAGGCCATCACCTATAAGTTGGGTGGCGAGACCTGTACCGTGTACTCTCCTTCCTGCATTGAGGACAATCTTGCTTACATCAAGGTGAACGTTCCACACGTAGGTGTTATTGAAATCAATATGGACGCTGAAGGCAAATCTACTAACTGGACCAACTATGAGAAGTTGAACTCTTACGATGTGAATGGCGTTTCCTATCCCGATGTGCATAAATTTGACTATGAGATAGGCACTGATGTGTACCATTTCTTCTATGCCGAGAACATTGGTTTGATTTGGGTGTACGACAACCAGCAGAAGGTTTCCATGAAGTTGATAGGTAACAACATCCTTCACTAAATTCTTGGGTGGTATTACCACCGAAATAAGACAGCAAGAGTCGGCCGTCGGCCGACTCTTGCTGTTAATAAAAGTGCCATCACTATTAGTTCAGCCCACCGCCGATTGGTGAACTTTTTGTTGTAGCACTATACGCCCCACCATCATACGGCTAACCGGTTCGATGAATTTGACATTTTTTTGGCTTTTCGTCAGCGAAATTCCAAAAATCAGTTTGTCCCGTTTCTGTCCCGATTCAAAAGCAAAAATCAGCAAACCATATTTGTAATTTGCTGATTTTTATTGTTTTATAAGACTTTGAGCGGAAAACGATAATTGCGTGCCTTATATTCCTTTTTGATAATCAACATCTTACAATTTCGATTTTTCCTTCTTGAACGGTGGGTTGAATGGTTTTCACCCCAGCAATTCGCCCAATAGAGACCGCATCGTCTCGGCGGCAAAAGTTCACTATGCGATATCCCTCACCTTACGGAGGGTATTGATGGCTGTTCCCGTCAGTTTGGAGACATTGGCGAGGCTGTAGCCCTTACGCAGCAACCGCAACTCCTCGGCGTACTCCTCCTTCATCTGCTGGTCAGACTTGCGGTAGCCAATCTTGCGCCCGACTTTGCCCCCATTCGCCCTGTAATGGTTATAGCCGCTCTCCATTCTGCTTCTGATTAGACCACGCTCCATACTGTTGAATTGGGCGAGGATGCCGAGGACAAGGTTGGCTATCGGATTCGGATTTCCATCGGGCTGCAAGGTCTCCAATCCATTCTGATGGATGTACACGCTGACACCCTGTTCGGTAAGGGATTCCACGACCGACAGGAAGTCAACGACTCTCCGCGACAGTCGGCTACATTCATATATCAGCACTTTGTCTATGCAATGGTGGCTGACATAGTATAGCAAGCCAGACAAAGCGGCTCGTTCTTCCATTTTCTTTGCGCCGCTGACTTTCTCGGAAAACTCCTTGACAACCTCATAGCCCATACGGTCGGCATAGTCACGGAGTTCTTCCAACTGTCTCTGATAGTCTTGGGTGTTCGTGCTTACCCTTGCATAAATGACTGCTTTCATATCCGCTGTTTTTAATACACGGCAAAGATACAAAATATTTCCATAACTTCCAGTGCTAAAGCAACTTAACCTAAAAAATATTTTTGACACGAAACAGGGCTGTCAAAAATAGGGGCAGTAAAGATTAATTTGATACGAATCGGATTTTGATAAATATGACTTATGTATATGCTCGCCGACCCGACACCCACACCGCACGATTCACCAACACACCCGACCGACCTGCGCTTATTGACCTGCCTTGAACAATGAGATTGTGTTTGACTGTAACAACTTGAGAAACAGTGTGTTCGAGTGATGCTTGTGGTGGGGTGATTTTTTTTGTGTGCGTTTGCGATTTTTTTATTATATTAGGGTATAAGGAATGAAATTTCTAACAGTAAAATTTAATAGTATGAAAAAACATCAAGAAATTAGCAGCAACCAAACAAACGCTGCACAGGCAAATGCAATCACGGTTGCAAAGAACATCGTTCTACCCAAACAAACCTGCTGTATCTGCGGCAAGAAGTTCGAAGGCTATGGCAACAATGCATCTCCCGTGGTGGAGGGCTGTTGCTGCGATGACTGCAACAGAAATGTGGTGATACCCGCACGAATCCTATTCTATAGGAGAATGAACACTATAAATTAGTGTTTTGCTGAAGGAGACCGATGCTGTGAAGGGGAATAATCTGATGAGCGTGCAAACAGCGGACAGAATCAGAAATGGTCTGAAAGGCGGTGCGTACAGACTTGTTACGTAGAAGAAAAGGGAGGCTCGCGCCTCCCTTCCTGACAAAAGTATTGAACAGCGATTACTCGCCAATCCGTTTTATTCTGTGCTGCGGCAGCGGCTTGACTTGATTGCCGTCACGGGTGATTTCCATCATAGCAGTCTCGGTGAGGACCAAGATTCTCGGCAAACTGTAAACCCTCATTATCTCCACGGCGGTGGCAATCGTTCCCGCTCGGTCACTGATTTCCCCGACCAAACTGACGCAAAGGCTCTTCTCGTTATACACCGATTCTCCGCTTTTGTATTCGTCGGAGAAGTAGTGTCCGACGCTGAATCCGCTTTCTCCGCCAACTCGTTGGGATTGAAGGTACTTGGTGAGGTTAAGCGTCAACGAGTCAATCGTGATTCTGCATTTTGGATTGTCAGGCAAAACGATAAAGTTGTTCTCAATCTTCTTTGCCGATGGGAAACTCTCACTCTCGTAGAGTGGTTCGGTCTGTGTGGCTGAAAAGGTTTTCCCAGTCACCTCTTGTACGTGTATGTTGCTTGCAAGATTCTCTTTGATTGCCAAAAACTCTTTGATTTTTAGAACTTTAGTTGATTTCATTTTGCGCAAAAATATTTTTCATAGTATTTATAACCACCTATAAATACACTATGAAAAATATATTTGATACTATGAACGATATTGAAGTGCAGGTCGGCGAAACCACCCAAGAACGAGTGGACTTTCTCTCTAAAAGTGTGAACGATTTCATTGACAATGTGTATTTTGCCTCGCACAGCATTCTGCATCAAACACTTTCGCCCGTTCACGGGTTCACTTATGAAGAAATGCGGAGACTTGTTGACGCGATGGAAACATTCTACCAATATGCGGACGACCCTGTGGCGATTTGCGTTGTTGATGTGTTGGAATCCCTCGCCAAAGCCCAAAAGCAAGGATATGGTAAGTTTGAGGACATTATGGGAAAAATTGTTGCTTTGGGCAAGGATGACTCCACGGAAATTTGTTACAGGGTGTATGTCTATCTCCGCTTGAAGCAGATAATGATAGAATGTTTTGAGGAATTCTAAAGTTTGCAACCCTTACTCTGACTGATTGCACCACCGTATGAGGCTGTCGAGCAGATACAATCTGAAAAATATCTCAACAGCCTCTCCGTCTGTTATGTTGTGGGCTTTTCTTTTCCATTCGCTGTCGTTTTTTACAGTAATCAGTTCGATAGCCATTATGTTCTTAAAACCCATCATTTTTGCAAGGATTGGAATGCTTTTGATGTTTTTTTTTAGCCTTGTATATCAGTTTGAGGTCTGCTTTGGTGAATTTTCCGACTGGTCGCAACAAGAAGTCCTCAAGGTCAAATTCGTTATGGATTTTTTCAAAGTTCAATTTGTCCATATAGCGTTATATATGTTCCATATATAAGTTATTTATCAATGAACGGAAATGACTATGCCAAGGCAAGAAACCTTCATAAGCCCTTTCTTTCCCCGTAAATTTGCTACATTTTGCCGTAAAAAAGACTATGATTTACGGTTACATTCGCGTGAGCAGCGACAAACAGACGGTTGAGAACCAACGATTTGAAATCAACAACTTTTGTGAGAGGGAAAACCTGCACATTGACGGCTGGATTGAGGAGACCATCTCTGGCACAAAAGCGTACAACAAGCGGCAGTTGGGTGTGCTGCTGAAGAAGGTGCAGAAGGACGACCTTATCATCTGCGCCGAACTGTCCCGATTGGGGCGCAGCCTGTTTATGATTATGGAGATTTTGAGTCTCTGTATGAAGAAGGAATGCAAGGTGTGGACTATCAAGGACAACTACCGCCTTGGCGATGACATCCAGAGCAAGGTGTTGGCATTCGCATTCGGGTTGAGTGCGGAGATAGAACGCAACTTGATTAGCCAGCGCACCAAGGAGGCGTTGGCGAGGAAGAAAGCGGAAGGCGTGGTGCTGGGGAGACCCAAGGGACGGAAGACCTCGCCCCAAAAGCACAAACTGCACGGGAAGGAAGTCCTTATAGACGAGTTGCTCAAGCAGAACGTGTCGAAGCGACAAATTGCCAAAATCTGCAAGGTGGACAGAAACACCCTTGCAAGGTTCTTGAAGCAGCAAGCAGGAGAAAAGTAAATGAGCGATTTCGTGCGGCAACACCATACCACCTGCAACTTCAAGGGCAACGAAAG
>CALDIA010000135.1 GCA_937901455.1 uncultured Bacteroidales bacterium
TACTCTACAATCCGACGGGAGTGCTCATGGAGTCCAATTTGGCAGCAGCCAACCCGTGCACCTCCACCGTCTGCAACAAAGTGGTTCCCGTAGTGCCTGTGACGGGCTTCGGCGACATGGTGGCCAATCTCCTCACGCCCGCGGGCAACAGCACCGCGGCAACGCAGAGCGCGCCTTTACTGGAGGAGGTGTCTCAAACCTACTACGCCGCCGTGCGGACAATATACCAACATCCTGATCCTTGACGACAGTACAGGAATATATTACTACGACACCATATTCCAAACACCCCGAATGCTATACGACTACAGCGCTGAGGAGGGAGGCCAATATACCGTATATCCCATTATGGGCGACAGCAACCATCATATTCTCGTCACGGTGGACTCCATTGGATATGAATCTGTTGACAACCGGATTCTCAAGTCGTTTTATATCCATACCAATTCCCTCAACAGCCAGGAGCCCGACTACATTTGGAGCTTTGATGCCCTCAACATGGAGTTCAAGGCAAATATATCGAGCACATAGGCTCGACCTGCTTCCTGTTGCCGCAAAAGGTATCGCCCATACACTATAGTGATGTCTTCTATAGGTCCCTCTGTTCATACGATGGCGAAGCTGTCCACTATCAGCCCATAGACAGCATCGATTGCAACGAGCCATACGATTTCATCATATACGACATCCCCGAGCATGAGCAGCCCGTAGTTCAACTATACCCCAATCCCGCCGCGAACAGCATCACCATAAGTGGCGGGGCGGCTATCACCAGGGTGGCAGCCTACAATGCCCAGAGACAGCTGATGTCGGTGGCATCCAAACAAGGCCAGACATCGTATGACATGGACGTCTCCCAATGGCGCAAAGGCATCTATTTCCTCCAAGTGGAGACGGAAAGCGGCACAACAGTCCTCAAAATGGTGAAATTGTGATAGATGTGGCAATCGTCTGAAGTCTATTTCGAGGCGCTTTTTGCATATTGCACCCATCTCGAAGAAAAATGGTATATTTGCCGCCTCTTATGACAAATGGTCGCGCCCATATAAACCTGCCCCTGAAAGCCGGTATCGCCTTGTGGCTGTTGTGCTGTCTGTTTTCCTTGCCAGCACAAGACACTCTTGTGCGCAACGGGCATGTGGTCTTCTACTACCCTACCGGCGAGAAGTCCAGCGAAGGTCAGCTCGTGGACGGCAAGCCTGAGGGATGGTGGCGTTCATACAACACTGACGGAATCCTGATCTCAGAGGGCAACCGCCTGAATTTTTTATTGGACAGTCTATGGACCTTTTACAATGATGACGGGATGAAGGTCATGACCACTCACTATCGCCAAGGTCTGAAAGAAGGCGAGCAAGTGATTTACAGAACCGATGAGTACACGGTTTCCCAATGGCAGGCCGACACCATCGTTGGCAATGTCAACACCTATGACCTTGCCGGGCACCTGCTCATGAGCATTCCCTATGTTAATGGCAGACCACATGGTTTGGCCAAAGAGCTGGACACCTCCGGACTGGTGATTGCAGTCACCAAATACTACCGTGGCATCCAAAGCCGCCGCGAGCGAATCAACCGCACTGACAAGCTTGGCCAAAAGCAGGGTAGTTGGAAACTGTTCTGGAGCAACGGCAACCTCCGCATGGAAGGCTCCTATCTGAACGACAAAAAGCATGGTTTCTTCAAGCACTATGACGCTGCCGGCGATTTTCTTTATGTGGAGAAATACGACCACGGAAACTTAGTGGAAGATGCCAAGGAAACCAAGCAGATGGACAAGCGCATGGCATTCCACCCCAACGGCAAAGTGGCGGTTGAAGCCACATACTATAAAAACATTCCCGACGGAGTGCGGCGCGAATATGACACCACCGGAAAACTCATCAAGGGTTATCTCTTTGAAAATGGCTGGATGCGCTATGAAGGTATCACTGACGAGAACGGCCTCCGACAAGGCCTCTGGAAAGAGTACTACCCAACCGGAGAACTGCGCTCCAAGGGCAAATACAAAAACTCCAAGCCTATCGGCAATTGGCAGTTTTTCTTCCCCGACCAGACCATCGAAATCACAGGGGAATATACCAACAAGGGTGAAAAGGACGGCGAGTGGTTCTGGTTCTACCCCACTGGTGACACCATGATTGTGGCACATTACGAAGAAGGCGACCTGGACGGTTACTATGTGGAATATGACGAGTTGGGCGTACCCATCGTGAAGGGCAACTACGTGGCTGGCTATGAAGAGGGGCACTGGCTGTACCGCAACGGCACCGCAGAAGAACGCGGAACTTACGACGGCGGCAAAAAGGAAGGTCTGTGGCGCACCTCCTATGACCAAGACCATGTGGCCACCGAAATTCATTATAACCAAGACGTGAGAGACGGCAAATACACCGCCTACTGGGAAAACGGTGCCATCAAAACCCTCGGACGTTACGACAATGGGTTGCAAAATGGCCTGTGGACCTACTATAACGATGAAGGACATACCACACTGACCACACTATTTAAAGACGGAAAAGAAATAAAATGGAACAATTATACAATAAAATGAGATTTTTGGGGTTAGTTGAAATAACCATTACCTGACAGACAGATGACACCTCCTTGCCATCTGTCTTTTTATGAATTTGTTGAATTTGACAACTGATATATGAATTGGAAATACATAATCATAACCTGCATTTTTATACTCAGCACTTTATTTCTAAAGGCTCAGCCTTCGATTGTCAGCACAGCTGCCCCAGACACACCCGACACCATCGGACTTTATGAAGTTGTTAACGACGAGGTGCGCATCATGGACTCCATGCTATCATTATGGTACGTAAAGAAAGAGTTGCACGCCGGACAATCGGTACTCTCCAAATTGCATGACGACACCTCTGCATATGACAACAATGACTCCCTGATTTTCAATCGCTTGTCGAAAATAGTCACGGCAGTACCATTGGCATACAACGACCGGGTGAAACGATTCATTGAGCTTTATTCGGTTCAACGGAAACGCTCCTCGTCTGTCATTCTCGGGTTAGCGCAATACTACTACCCATGGATGAAAGAGATTTTCGACAAATACGATATCCCTGAGGAATTAGTGTACATCACCATCATAGAGTCGGCTTTGAATCCGCTGGCTGTATCGCCTGCCGGTGCCACGGGCATCTGGCAGTTCATGTACGGGACAGGCAAATTATACGGACTGGAGGTCAACACATACGTGGACGACCGGCGTGACCCTTACAAGGCCACGGATGCCGCCGCCCGCCACCTGCGCGACTTATACAACATTTTCCAAGACTGGGGGCTGGCGATCTCCGCCTACAACTGCGGGGCTGGCAATGTCCGCAAGGCCATCCAACGGTCTGGGGGCAAAACCGACTTTTGGGGCGTTTCACCCTATCTCCCCCGCGAAACCCAGAACTACTTCCCGGCCTTTATCGGGGCTCTCTACATGATGACATACCACAACCTCTACGGCATCCAGCCCGCCAACATTACTATCCCATTGAATGTGGATACGGTGATGGTGAACAAGGAAATTCACTTCCAACAAATATCCACAATCCTGAACATTCCCAACCAAGAAATCCTATCATTAAACCCCCAATATAAAAAGTCCATTCTGCCAGCATTCAATGGCCAGGCATGTCCTTTGCGCCTGCGCTCTAATGACGTGGTCCGCTTTATTGCACTTCAAGACACCATCCAAAAGTACCACTATGACGAGTTTTTCAATCCCACCAAAAATCTGAACAATGTCACTGCCAACACCAACGGGGAAGTGGTTCAGGTGACCCCCAACAAATACCATACTGTTAAAAAGGGAGAAACCCTGTCGCGTATAGCTGCAAAATACGGCACCACTGTTAACCAAATTAAATCGCTAAACCGGTTGAGAAGCACCAATCTTCGTGTAGGCCAGAAGCTTCTGGTCAAGAAGGGTACCACCATCGTCAAGCCATCACCGGTACCCACCGTCACCGACAGTGCCAAAGTAGCCATCGACTCCACCCAAATTGTCCAGCCCCGGGACACGATAGTGAAGCCAGCCCCCACTCCGAAACCAGCAGCCGACTACATCACCTATGTGATCAAAAAGGGAGACACGCTTTCTTCCATAGGTCGAAAATATGGAAAAACTGCAACAGAAATTGCCAAATTCAACAAAATCTCCAATGTGGATTCCATCCAGGTAGGACAAAAAATCAAGATTCCTCAATAGTAACCTTTTCAGTTCCCTGCTGAATTGTGTAAAAGTGAAAATACTGTCCCCGTAGGGCCATCAATTCATCATGGGTGCCATTCTCCACAATTTGTCCGTCTTGTACAAAACAGATGCGGTCGGCCAGCCGGATAGTGCTGAGACGATGCGCAATTATAATAGCTGTGCGCTGACGAATATAGGGCTGTATAGCCTCTTGGAACAGATATTCCGACTCATTGTCAAGGGCTGACGTGGCCTCGTCCAAGATCAGCACTTGAGGTTGACGCAACAAGGTACGGGCTATGCTGATGCGTTGGCGCTGTCCCCCCGACAGCCGCATGCCACGATCACCCAAAACAGTATCGTAACCATGCTCCATCTCCATAATAAAATCGTGGGCCTGTGCCCTTTTGGCTGCCGTGATGACTTCATCGCGGGTCACATTCGGCAACCCCATCACTATGTTCTGATAAACCGTATCATTAAACAAAATCACGTCTTGGCTCACCATGCCGAAAAGAGCTCGCAAATCACGAATTGAGTACTGAGTCACGGGTATGCCATCGATCTGAACATTTCCCTGTTTCACGTCATAAAACCGCAACAGGAGGTCCACCATTGTGGATTTACCACTCCCCGAAGAGCCAACTAACGCAACCGTTTCGCCCTGTCGAATTTTCAAGTTGACATCGTGCAGCACCTCCTCTCCCTGGGAGCCATCCGCTGATGGATAGGCAAAGGATACATGGTTAAAGATGATATCACGCTGCAACGTATCAATAGGTTTTGCATCGGCACACTCCACAATCTCCTCATCCGCATCTATCACTTCGTAAACTCGTTGAGCTGCGGTAAGTCCCTTCTGCATAGTATAATAAGTAGATACCAAAGCCTTGACAGGTGGTATCAAACGGGCAAACACCACAAAATACAAGAGAAACTTGGCGCTGTTTTCCAGCATTAGCGAAGGCATCAGCCACAGTGCAATAACGGAAATGAGCAATATGGTCACAATGCACAAAAACTCCACCAGTGGAGAACCCAATTCTCCAATACGGAAAATCTTCTTGTGCAACTTGTAGAACTGGAAGTTCTTGCCTCGGAACTTATCCTCCACATATTGTTCGGCATGATAGCCTTGAATCACGCGCAATCCGCCTACTGCTTCCTCAAACAAGGCACTAATCTGCCCCAGATACTGTTGGGAACGAAGTGAAGAAGCGGCAATCCGTTTGCCTATCCTTGCCAAAAGGATTCCCACCAAGGGCAATATCACTAAGGCAATCAATGTCAACTTGACGCTTATGGAAAAAAGGGTAAACAAGAAAACAACAATCAGAAACGGGTCGCGACAAAGTGACTGCAGGGAGTTGAAAATCGACCATTCCACTTCCAGCACATCAGCCCCCATGCGACTGAGGATATCGCCCTTCTTGTGCTTGGAATAAAAGGATAGCGGTAGAATCAAGATTCTATCATACATGTCGTTACGCAAATCATGCAGCACGCCGGCACGGATGGGGGCCAACCAAAAGAAACTCAAATAGCGGCACGCATTGGAGAGCAGCGACAATATCACCATCACCAGCGCAATATACCAAAGTGCGGCATTAGGACCGTTCATAACAATCACTTGGTTCATGTAATAATAGAAAGTGTCAATCACATAGCGGGAGGTCAACGAGAAGGCGGGGCGCACCGTCACAGCCTCTGCCTGCCCGAACAGTACCGACAGGAAAGGAACCACAAGGGAAAGCGTGAAAATTGAGAACACCGCATATAGCAGATTCGCCACAATGACCAAGGCTATATGCCCCTTGTAACCCGATAAATAATGCAATATTCGCCTTAAGAGATGCATCGTAAAAAAAAACGGTGCAAAATTACGAAAAATAGTGTACCTTTGCCGCGTTAAAAAATAAGTATGGCAAAGTATCCGGACACCATTGATAAAATCACCAAAGCACGCCTCCGGCTGTCCACCTTTGGTTCTATCATGAGCATTGCCTTGACCATGTTTTTCATAGGCACGCTCGCGTTTTTTGCATTCTTTTCCACCAAATACATTAGGAACCTGTCGCAGAACATCGAGATGGAGGTACTTTTTTACAAAGACATCAAGGAGGCTGACATCAATGCCTTGGAGCAGCAACTAAAGCTGAAACCCTACATCACAGCTTCCCGTGTTTCATCCAAGGAGGAGAACACTGCCATTGCCAAAAAGATTGTGGGATACAATTACACGGATATTATCCCCAACCCCCTCAACGCTTCCATTATGCTGAGTGTGGCTCCTGAATATGCCAACTCCGACTCGCTCGCTGCAATATCCAACGAACTGAAACGAAATGAAATTGTGCAGGATGTGGACTATCCCGATGTCATTGTCAAATCTTTGAGCAATAACTTCCAAAAGATCCAATGGATCATTCTGGGTATCTGCGCTGTATTCATGATCATATCCATGTTGCTGATTGCCAATTGCATCAGGCTAAACATTTACGCCCAGCGCTTCAACATTAAGAGCATGTTGCTGGTTGGTGCCACACCGCGTTTCGTACGCAGACCCTTTGTCATGAAAGGTTTTGTACAGGGAATCTGGGGTGGAATTATCGCCGTATTGCTCATAGCCGCCGTACTCTATTTTAGCAACAAAGCATGGCCTGACTTGGTAGATTTCTCACAGATGGTCCCTATCGCCATTATCTTGGGATCGGTGCTGCTTTTCAGCATCCTCTTTTCCATCATCGTCTCTTCCATGTCTGTTAACCGTTACATACGCATCAAAGACGAACGTTTATATCTTTAACCGCTAACAATCAATCCCCGAAATATGAAATCTGAAAATGTAGAAAAATACAATGGCAAGGCGCCCCTCTTCCGTACGACCAATTATATCCTGATGGCTGCCGGCTTTCTGCTCCTCGTAATCGGATACTTCCTGCTACGTGGCGGACAAGTGGAAGACCCCTCCACCTTCAATGGCGAAATCTTCAACAACCGAAGACTGGTAGTGGCCCCCATTATGATGTTCTTGGGCATTATCACTGAAGTGGTTGCCATCATGTGGCACCCAAAACAGAAATCAGAGCCTGAAGCATAGTCATGAGTTGGTTCCAAGCGCTCATCTTAGGTATTATTCAGGGGCTCACAGAGTTCCTGCCTGTCAGCAGCAGCGGGCATCTCATCATCGGCCGGGAAATTCTGGGGGTCGGTGTGGCTGAAGATGTCACCTTTGAGATTTTAGTGCATGCCGCCACCGTGCTCAGCACCATAACCGTATTTTGGAAAGAGATTCTGAATCTGTTTGCCAAATTTTTCAAATTCCAGTGGAATGAAGAGACGCAGTATATCTGCAAGATTCTGGTTTCCATGATTCCTATCCTCATTGTAGGTGTATTCCTGAAAGACACCGTCGAACAACTGTTCGGAGAAGGCTTGGTACTTGTAGGCAGCATGCTGCTCGTTACGGCAATATTACTGGCGCTTACCCGTTTCGTCCGTTTCAAAGAGAACAAGCCTTTGACCTTTGGGAGAGCCTTCATCATTGGTTGCGCCCAGGCCGTTGCGGTACTACCGGGACTCTCGCGCTCCGGAGCCACCATATCCACGGGTTTGCTCTGCGGTGTACGCAAAGAAGATGTGGCCCAATTCTCCTTTCTCATGGTCATCATCCCCATATTGGGTGAAGCTTTCTTAGACCTGATTGGAGGAAACTTTTCACTCGCCCAAAGCGGACTGTCAACAGGGGCGTTGCTCTGTGGCTTCTTGGCTGCCTATGTCAGCGGCGTACTGGCCTGCCGCTTTATGATCAGCATCGTCAAAAAGGCCAACCTCGCTTGGTTCTCCGTCTATTGTGCCATCATCGGCATCATCGCCATTATCTTCGGCCTATGTTAACAAAGACCTCCGTCCACAACACCAAATTCCAAATGCCGGAGTTTGATGTCAATCTTGAAGAGGACATCCTGCTCTTCGACAAGCCATATCAATGCACCTCTTTTGATATCGTTGGCAAGGTCCGGGGCATTGTGCAACGAAAAGCCAACAAACGGCTTAAAGTTGGTCATGCAGGCACTTTAGACCCCCTTGCCACAGGTCTTCTCATTATCTGCATTGGCAAAATGACCAAACAGATTGAACATATTCAGCAGCAAACCAAGGAATACACCGGCACTTTCCGACTGGGAGGGAGTACGGCCAGCTTTGATTTGGAACATCCCGTAAACAAACTCTTTCCCTTTGAACATATCACAGAATCCATGGCTCAGGAGGCGGCCCACTCTTTTATCGGCACTATCGAACAGGTTCCCCCGCTCTTTTCAGCTGTCAGATACAATGGCAAACGCGCCTATGAGTTGGCGCGTGTTGGCAAAGACGCCCAATTAGAAACCAAAACCATATCGATTTACAATTTCGACATTACCCGCTTTGAACTCCCCTATATCGACTTCCGGATACGCTGCTCCAAAGGCACCTACATACGTTCCATTGCCCGTGACTTCGGCACCGCCCTCCAATCCGGTGCCCATCTCACTGCCCTGCGCCGCACTATGATCGGCCAATACCATGTTGACAACGCCATCAAACCAATCATAATTGAACAATAAAAAGTCTTTTTCTTCCAAACTCGACCCTATAGACACGACTGGCGAGGATATCTCAAAAAATGATGTTGGCTTTCATTAAATAACATTATATAAACACAAACATGTATTTCTTAGGAATAGATTTAGGAAGTTCATCGGTTAAAACATGTATTTACGACGGAAAAACCGGGCGCGTGGCGGCGGTGGCTTTTGCACCGCAACGCGAAGCTCCTATCTCCGCGCCGCAGATCGGATGGGCCGAGCAAAACCCGGACGATTGGTGGAACTACCTGAAAACAGCACTACATGAAGCACTGGGGCGTGCCGCCATTCGTCCCGAAAACATCCGAGCCATCGGTATCACCTACCAGATGCATGGGCTGGTGCTGGTGGACAAAGACTTGCAAGTGCTCCGCCCCAGCATTATCTGGTGCGACAGTCGGGCAGTGTCCTACGGAAAACAGGCGTTTGAGACATTGGGGCACGACTATTGTCTGCACCATCTCCTCAACTCGCCGGGCAACTTCACTGCTGCCAAGTTGGCGTGGGTGCGTGAAAACGAACCCGATATTTTCGACAAGACCTACAAGTTTATGTTACCCGGTGACTATTTGGCCATGCGCATGACAGGTGAAGTACGCACCACGGTTCCCGGCCTCTCTGAAGGCATGTTGTGGGATTTTGAGAACGAGTGTGTGTCGGAACCCTTATTGAAACATTTCGGCATTCCGAAAGCGATGGTTGCTGATTGTGTGCCCACATTCGGGGAACAGGGATTCTTGTCTGCGTCTGTAGCCGCCGAAATAGGCCTGCCTGCCAATATTCCCGTGTGCTATCGCGCTGGAGACCAGCCCAACAATGCGTTGTCGCTCAATGTATTGAAGCCGGGTGAGGTGGCAGCTACCGCAGGCACTTCAGGGGTGGTGTATGGCATTCATAACCAAGTGCGCACCGACCCACGTTCCCGAATCAATATCTTTGCCCACGTCAACCACCATGCTGAAGAACCTCGCCTGGGCATGATGCACTGCACCAATGGCGTGGGCATTCAGAATGCCTGGATGAAAAGACTGGTGGCTCCAGAACTCTCCTATGAACAGTTCAATGAGCTGGCGGCGCAGGCCCCGATAGGATCCGATGGCGTGACAGTGCTGCCCTTTGGCAATGGCGCCGAACGGATCTTGGAAAACCGACAGGTGGGTGCCTCTATCCACGGACTTAACTTCAATAATCATCATGCCAGCACCTTGGCACGGGCAGCCCAGGAGGGTGTCGCTTTCTCGTTCAAATACGGCATGGACATCATGCGCGATACTGGAATGAATACCAAGGTAATCCGGGCTGGTCATGCCAATATGTTCCTGAGCCCCATCTTCCGCACGACCCTGGCCACCATTGCCAATGCTACGATTGAACTCTATGACACCAACGGATCAGTGGGTGCCGCTATCGGGGCCGCGTTAGGTTGCGGGTTTTACCAATCTCCTGCGGAGGCCTTTGCCCCACTGCACAAAATGGCTGTCGTGGAGCCTGACACCGAGAATAAGGAACGCTATGCCGATGCATATAGACGTTGGATGACCTGTTTGAATCTTGAACTATGATCACTCCCACACCACCTTGCCACCTCCGATGATATTCACTTTTCCCACATGGGATTGATTGGTAACGTAGGCGGTACCCGTCACTTTTGCTTTCACGTCGCCCACTCCGTAGTTGGTGATATGGGAAGTCTCTGTCTCCAAGGATAGCGCATTGATATCACCGCTGCCATGGTTAACCAGTCTTTGTGATGTTGCCTTGCCGTTCAGAATCACCTCGCCGGTGCCCAGATTCTTCACCTTCACACTCTTTCCCAACATATTCTGAATTCTGATGTCGCCCGTGCCATTGTTTTGCAAGGAGATATCTTCTGTGGGAATACCCATCAGGTTGACTTTGACATCTCCTGTGCCCGGATTGCTGATCGTCAGGGATCCGTCAATAGAACTGGCGTTGATGGTTATATCCCCTACGCCAGGATTGTTGATGAACAGTGACTTTGCTTTAAGCGGACCGTCTCTCGGTATGATGACATCACCCGTGCCATTGTTGTGGATCTCTAGTGATTCTTCAATCTTGACGCAGTTGACGATGCAGTCTCCGGTACCCGACTTGCTGATGGCGAGCTGCGGCTCGGTGCGTGGCTCTATCCGAACATCGCATGTTCCACGCATGGTCCCTTCAGATGAGGCGTGCTAATGTCCACCCGTAGGCTTGCCTTCTCGTATGAGAAATTGTCATCCATACAGATGGATAGTTTCCCGTCCGCCACTTGTATTATGACATGCTCTATAATGTTGTCATCCGTCGTGATTTCAGTTTTATGATGGTTTCCATACCGGATAACCACATTCCCGATGAAGTTAATATTCACAGTTGTAAAAGGTTTGTGAATAAACTCCTTGGTGACGGCATTGCCGCTGGCCACAATGCCGGAGGAATCCACGAACCCCTTGAAACCGAACTGGTCCACCATTGCCCACCCACTCCTGTATTCATCAAATGGCTCTATGTTGGAGTACAAGGCTTGCAGGACCACATTTCCTTGCTCATCGGCCAATCCAAAATAGCCGTTTTGCAAGAATTTATGAAGGCTATGATTGTTGGAGGATGTGCCTACAGTGACCTTGGGCGTTTCGGGCGATGGTGGTTCGGTTGGTTCGGTTTGGATGACCCTATCGGGGTTAGGTAGAGACGCAATGCATGGCGTCTCTACAGGAATACCCACAGTGCCATTATTCAACGTGGACATTGGAATTATATCCTCCATGATGGTGTCGGGTGCTGCAATCGTCTGTGAGAGGACAGGATGTGTTGGCACGCTATGGGACGCCGGGTCGCTGGATTGTGACTGCCATACGGCCACGGAACCAGCCACAGCGACGGCTACACTTACGCCAGAAAGACTGGCGATGGTTGGAGCTTTCGCAGCGGAAATGGCCATCCAGACCGATGGCTTCGGGGCAGCGGCCCAGTTCAGAGCGCCAAGGGGAGAGGACGCAGTGGGAGCCAGCGTCAAATGCCCCAATTTGGCATAGAAGAGGCGGTCTATGGCGTGACCTTTACGTGAAATTAACAAGAGTATGACCATGATGCTTGATTTTTTACATTGTTTTTTCTCATTCAATAGATGTTGCAGCCGCACTCGCGCTTCTGAAAGATATCGCTTTGAACTTCTGACTCCTATTCCGAGCATCTTCGAAATGTCTGGGTGCTTCTGGTTTTCGAAAACGTATAGGTTAAACACCATACGCTGCTTGTCGGATAGTCTTCCTATCGCCTCCAGAATATCCTCTTCGGTGAAGTCTTCCGCTAAAAGTTGTTCTCCCTTATCCATCACCTCGTCGATACCGGTGCATTCTGGCAAGTCTGTCTCTTCAATTGACAGAAATTGTGGTTGGCGCCGCAGATAATCCAGCGTGTTGTTCAGATTCACACGCATTAACCACCCTTCAAAACTGCCCAAATGACGGTAGCTTTTCGATTTCTCAATGGCTTTGAGGAATGCGTCGTGGGCCAAATCCTCCGCTATGGCACGGTCACCCACATAGCGACAGTTTACCCCTATCATCTTGCCGATATTGCGTTGATATGCCCTCGTCCAAAAACGCTCTGCCTTCATTGCTCCTTCTTTTAAATCAAGACGCAAAAATACAAAAAGGGGCCAGCAAAAAATAATACTATCTTTGCGCACTCAAAAAGCTCTAACAACATTAAAATATCCTATTTATGAAAAACATTCTCAACATTCTAAAAACCAGTAAATTCTGGATTGAATTGCTGATTATGACGATTGGTATGATGATTACCGCTTGCGCCGTCTATTACTTTCTGGTTCCGAGCAAACTTATTATCGGCACCATCTCCGGCCTCTCCATCGTTATAAGCGGCGTATCGCAAAGCCTCTTTGGCGTGGCATTGCCTGTCTCAACGGTCATCTTCGTGGTGAATGCGATCCTCTTGATTCTGGCTTATTTCCTGATTGGCAAGGAGTTTGGCCTGAAAACCGTTTACACAGCCCTGATACTGGGCCCGATGATGCGCGTGCTGGAGACCTATTTTCCCTACGAACGTTTTATAAGGCCCGATGCCGCAGTACCATCCATAATGGGTGACATCTGGTTTGACCTTTGCTGTTTTGTCCTCTTGTTGAGCGCCGCCCAAGCTGTACTCTTCAAAATCAACGCCTCTACAGGCGGATTGGATATCTTAGCCAAGATTGTCAACAAGTACTTGCATTTCGACATCGGAACGTCAGTTTCCGTGGCGGGCGCCATCATCTGCTGCACCGCCTTTGCCATAAATCCCTTCCACATGGTCGTCATCGGTCTGATAGGCACCTGGATCAACGGTCTGGTGGTGGACTACTTCACCGCTGGCCTCAACAACAAAAAGCGTGTCTGCATCGTCTCCAAAGACTACGACCGTATCCGCCGCTATATCATCGATGAGTTGGTGCGCGGCTGCACGCTGTATGAGGTGACAGGCGGCTACACCAATGAAAAATCCATCGAATTGGAAAGCCTGTTGACCAAGGATGAATTTGTGCAGTTGATGGCTTTCATTAATCAAAATGAAATCAACGCCTTTATCACAGCCGGCAACGTCAGTGAAGTCTATGGACTATGGCTTGACAAAAATCATATCAAGACTCGTGCGGACAAGCGATAGGACTAATTTCGGTTGAACGTCAACCGTTCACCCCGATATTCGTCGTGGAATTCTCCGTTTTCAAAAACCAGGTTTCCATTGACAAAAGTGTGTGTTACCTGGGTGTGTACGTTTTGACCGATATAGGGTGTCCATCCACATTTGTACTCAACTTGCTCAGGGGTGATCTGATGCATGTCATTGAGATCTACAATGACTATGTCGGCATGGTATCCCTCGCGGATGAAACCGCGTTTGTCCACACCATATAGGGTGGCGGGATTGTGACACATCAGCTGTACCAGTTTCTCTAAGGTGAGGTCTGTCTCATCGGCCACCTGCATCATCATGGGCAATGTGTGCTGGACGGAGGGGAACCCAGATTTGGCGGTAAAGTAGTTTCTGGTGAACTTCTCTTCAGACAGATGTGGGGCATGGTCGGATCCGATGGTGTCAATGAGCCCGCTGCGCACAGCTTCCCGCAATGCCTGTCTATCGTCTGCTGTCTTGATGGCTGGATTACACTTGATGGCGAATCCTAAAGTATTGTAGTCATTATCGTCAAACCAGAGATAATGAGGACAAGTCTCGGCAGTTATTTTCTTTTCTGTCAAGGTAAGGTTGTTTCTGAAAAGCGATAGTTCCCTTCGCGTGGAGATGTGGAGGATATGCAGTCGAGCCCCAGTCTTGTCGGCCAATTCCACCGCTTTGGCGGAGGAGCGATAGCAGGCTTCGGCAGTACGCACGAGAGGGTGCAGATTCGCAGTGGGGAGAACAGAATGGTTTGCTGCCATGGCCTGATAATGCGCTGTATTATGCCGGATGATTTCCTCGTCTTCGCAGTGGGCGGCGATGATACACGGTGCCTCCCTAAAGATGGTTTCCAAAGCGCACTTGTCTTCCACCAGCATATTACCTGTGCTGGAACCCATGAACAACTTGATACCGCATACCTTTGCCGGATCGGTGGCACGTACCTCTTTGAGGTTGTCGTGAGTGGCCCCCAGATAAAAAGAGTAGTTGGCCAGAGACTTTTCCGCCGCCATATCGAACTTGTCCTGTAGCAGCGCCTGGGTGGTGGTTTGCGGCACCGTATTGGGCATCTCCATAATGGAGGTCACTCCGCCAGCAATGGCCGCTCGGCTCTCGCTCCAGATGTCCGCTTTGGCAGTCATGCCAGGCTCCCGAAAATGTACATGCTCATCAATGATGCCGGGAATCAGGTACTTGCCCTGCGCATCAATCAGGGTCGCGTGGCCCACCTCTATAGGGGTGTCCAGCGATACTATCCGATCGATAATTCCGTTCTTTACACTGACATGGGCTTCAACAACACAGCCTTCATTAACCACCTTGGCATTTACTATGAAATAATCCATCCTTTCACGTTTCAAAAAGTTATAAAAAAGCAAGTGCAAAGATATATATTTTTCAAAAATTATCGTACTTTTGCTCCTTCATAAAAGGAATTATAAAAGCAATTAATTATGGAATACTATCAAGGCAAGACCGCTTTTTTCCCGAATGTGGGGAAAATTAAATTCGAAGGCAAGGACTCCAAGAATCCCTTAGCTTTCCATTATTATGACGAAAACCGTGTGGTTATGGGCAAGACCATGAAAGAGCACCTCAAATTTGCGATGGCCTATTGGCACACGCTTTGTGCTGACGGGGTTGATCAGTTCGGAGGGCCTACCAAGACATTCCCGTGGAATGCCGCCCAAGATCCTATCTCCCGTGCCAAACTCAAGATGGATGCCGCTTTTGAGTTTATGTCCAAATGTTCGATTCCGTACTATTGTTTTCACGATGTGGATGTAGTGGAGCCAGGCGATACGCTGGCAGAATTTGAAAAACGGCTGGTCATGATGGTGGAACATGCCAAAGGCCTGCAAGAAGCCACTGGCAAGCAGCTGCTCTGGTCCACGGCTAACGTCTTCGGGCACAAGCGCTATATGAACGGTGCCGCCACCAACCCGGACTTTTGTGTCACTGCCTACGCGGCCACACAGATCAAAAACGCCATCGACGCTTGCATTGCGTTAGGTGGGCAAAACTATGTCTTCTGGGGTGGTCGCGAGGGTTATATGTCATTGCTCAACACCGACATGAAGCGCGAAAAGGAGCATCTGGCCATGATGCTGACAATGGCCCGCGACTACGGTCGTAAGCAGGGCTTTAAGGGTACTTTCCTGATTGAGCCAAAACCGATGGAACCCACCAAACACCAGTACGACGTGGATGCCGAAACAGTTATAGGATTTCTGAGACACTATGGTCTGGACAAGGATTTTGCCTTGAACATAGAAGTGAACCACGCCACCTTGGCTGGTCATACGTTTGAGCACGAACTCCAATGCGCCGCTGATGCGGGCATGTTGTGCAGTATCGACATCAACCGTGGTGACTACCAGAACGGCTGGGACACCGATCAGTTTCCCATCGACATCTACGAGTTGACGATGGCCTGGCTGGTGATTTTACAGGGCGGAGGTTTTACCACTGGTGGCACCAACTTTGATGCCAAGACGCGGCGCAACTCTACCGATTTGGAAGACCTCTTCTATGCACATATCAGCGGTATGGACGCCTTCGCCCGCGGGCTACTCACCGCCGCCACCATCATCGAAAACTCCGACTTGCTGAAAATGCGCTCCCTCCGCTATGCCTCCTTCGATAAAGGCGATGGAAAAGCCTTCGAAGAGGGAAAACTCACCCTGGAGGATATGCGCCGTATTGCCATGCAACTGCCCGAACCACAGCAGATCAGCGGACAACAGGAACTATATGAGATGATTGTGAACATGTATATCTAATCCCTCTAACTGCAAAATAAATGGGGAACTGACTTATCGCCAGTTCCCCATTTTTGTAAATCTAAAGCTATACTACTCTTGCACGCACTCAATTGTCTGAGTCACGGTCTCACCATCGAAAGACGATGTCTGCGTCGTATTCATATCAGAACATTTGCCCTTCTCAATAGTTAAAGTGGTCTCTGTGATAAAGGGAGCCTCATCAGGCACAACCTGTGTAGTAGTACAATGACATGTTTTTTTGCAACCTGCAAAAAGGAGCGTGCTAGCGATAGCTGCTACGATAAGAAGTTTTTTCATTAGAGTTAATTTTTCAGACTCATATTTCATTCGCCATTGACTTCAGAGAGCCTGCAAATCTGTATCAAGGCATGTTATGGAAACATGCAAAAGTAAACTATTTATTGTTGCTTGTGCAAAAAAAATGAAATTGTACCCGAATCAAAAAAATACTACTTTTGCCACTTTATTGAAATCGCAAGGATTATGAAAAGAAACCGGTTATATATCGCTATGCTGACCTTGGTGGCCACCATGGGCGGCCTTTTGTTTGGTTACGACACCGCAGTAATATCAGGCACAGTGGAGTCACTGCGTGTATTTTTCATTGAGCCGCAGAATCTGCCGGCAGCACAGTCTAACGCCTTGGAGGGCTTCGTGGTGAGCAGTGCTCTGATTGGTTGCATCATTGGAGCATGCTTGGCGGGCTGGTTGTCGCAAAAGTTCGGGCGGAAGCCGTCGCTCATGATTGCCGCCGTTCTCTTCCTGCTCTCCGCTTTGCGGTCGGCTTGGCCTGAGATCTTCTGGGGTATGCCTGGCGATGGTGACTACACGTTTCTCCGTAATTTTGTCTTCTACCGTATCAGCGGCGGTGTGGGCGTGGGTATCGCCTCCATGGTCTCTCCCATGTACATTGCGGAAGTGGCGCCTTCCGAAAAGCGCGGCACCTTGGTGTCGTGGAACCAGTTTGCCATCATTCTCGGCATGCTGATCATCTATTTTGTAAACTACGCCATCGCCCGCCAAGGCGATAGCAATTGGCTACACACGATTGGCTGGCGCTGGATGTTCGCTTCCGAAATGATTCCCGCCGGGCTCTTCCTTATCGCCCTCTGCTTTGTGCCTGAGACACCTAGATACCTGGTGATGCGCGGACGCGACGAGAAAGCACTCTCCATCCTCCGCAAAATATCTGGCGACGATGCCGAAAAGGAGATGAACTCCATCCGCAACTCCCTCTCTGAAAAAGAACCCTCCATGCGACCTTTCTACGTCTTCATGCTCACCTGGCTTGTCTTTTTCATAATCTGCTTCATCATTCTGAAACTATGCTCGGTAAACAGCGCTTTTGAAATCTCCCTGCTTGTCAGCTTCCTGATCTCTCTCCTTGTACCCATACGAAACTACGGGCTTACCATCATTATCGTAGGGGTATTGCTGGCTTCCTTGCAACAGTTCATCGGCATTAACGTGGTGCTCTACTATGCACCCGAGATATTCAAGACTATGGGCTCTGCCACCGACACTGCCCTGCTGCAACAAGTGCTCGTAGGGGCTGTCAACCTCACCTTCACTATTCTCGCCATCCTGACCGTAGATAGGTTCGGCCGACGCCCACTCATGATTGTGGGCGCATTGGTAATGGCCATAGCCATGTTCATACTCGGCACTACCTTCCATACCCACAACGTGGGCATCGGCTCCCTGATTTGCATGCTGGTCTATACCGCCGGCTTCGCCATGTCATGGGGCCCCGTCTGCTGGGTACTGCTGTCGGAAATCTTCCCCAACTCTATCCGATCCATGGTGATGGCCGTGGCCGTAGCCTCCCAATGGGTATCCAATTTCCTGGTATCCTGGACTTTCCCGATGCTCGACAAAAACGAAACGCTCACTGCTCTTTTCAACCACGGGTTTTCCTACTGGATCTACGGATTGATGGGTTTGCTCGCCGCCCTTTTTATCTGGAAAATGGTACCAGAAACAACTGGCAAATCATTGGAAGAGATGGAAGAGTATTGGAAAAAATAGCTTTTGGGAAAAAATGCCATTTGAATGACATGCCTTTATTTCACTAATTTTAAAAAATATCTTTGGACTCCCTTGTCATTTAGGAAAAGATAATTATAACACTTTAAATCACTACTTATGAAAAGAAATCCATATAAACCTCATTCCTTCATTCTGTTATTGATCCTTCTCCTTTCATGGACGACAGCTTTTGCACAGCGGCCACCTCAAGGCGCTATGCCTGCACATGAGACATCCTTGATAATTACCTCCGATCAAAAATCTTTTTGGCTCTTCATAGATGATGTGCTGCAGAATGATCAACCGGTCTTATCTATTAAGTTAAGCTATATCCCTGAAGGTGAGCATTACCTCCGTGTGGAGATGAGCAATCCCGAGCACACCACCATCGGACAGTTTGTACAACTTGGCCCGAACCAGAACAATTTCCGCATTGAGAACACGCGCAATCTGTATGGTCTATCCGTTGGCTACGGAGTACCTCGTACAGATGTAACCCTCCCGTATGTATCGCTACAGGCCAATCAGCCCTACGGCACTGGCCCGAACGCTCCACGGCCTACTGACACTGGACTTCCAAATCATCATAAAAAAGACGGCAACCATGCACCTGGCAACAACATGGACAATGCGCCTGCACCCTTGGCTATGAGCGAGGCCGATTTCCGTGCATCCCTGACAATCATCAAGCAAGAACACTTTGAGACCACACGGCTTTCCACTGCCAAGCAATTGCTCAATTCAAATATGCTGAATATTAGCCAAATTGAGCAAATCTGCAGACTCTTCGATTTTGACAGCAACAAATTGGATTTTGCCAAGGCAGCCTTCAAACGCTGCACCGAAAAGGACAAGTACTACCTTCTGCATTCCGTGTTCGACTTTGACAGTAGCAAGAAGGCCTTAGACGACTACGTACTCCAACAGCAGTAACGACTCATCACCTCATTGAAATAAAAAAAACCGGATTCACAAGAACCCGGTTTTTATTTGATTAATCCACATCAGGAAGATCAGGCAAATCTTGCTGTGGTTTGTCATTGGTGTTACGGTCGTTTTGTGAATTGCCGTTGCGATGGTTATTGTTCCGATTGCCGTTTTCATGGCGACGGTTGCCACCATTACTATTACGGTCGTTACGACGATCGCCATTGCGGAGCGGTTTTGCACTCGGTTCCACATAGCCTTCCGGTTTGGGCAGGAGCACCTTGTGGGAGAGACGGTATTTGCCGGTCTTTTCGTCAATACCAATGAGTTGCACCTTGATGGTGTCACCGACCTTGAGGACGTCTTCCACGTTCTCGATACGACGGTAAGCGATCTCGGTCACGTGCAAGAGTCCATCGGTATTAGGCAGGAACTCAACGAAAGCGCCGAAGGCGGTGATGTTCTTAACCTTTCCTTCATACACCTCTCCAACCTCAGGTTTTGTGCAGATCAGTTTGATACGTGCTATAGCAGCGTTGATATCGTTCACATTGGGAGCAGCGATGTCGATGATACCAAATTCACCAACCTCTTCGATATTGATGGTAGTGTTGGTCTCACGCTGCATCTCTTGGATGATTTTGCCTCCTGGTCCGATAACGGCACCGATAAAATCGCGCGGGATTTGCATTTGGATAATACGCGGCACGAATGGACGGTAATCCTCGCGTGGGGCCGGCATAGCCTCTTTAATTTTACCTAAGATAAACATACGGCCGCGATGAGCTTGTGCCAAGGCTTCTGCCAACACTTCAGCGGAAAGACCGTTGACCTTGATATCCATCTGGCAAGCCGTGATACCATCTTCCGTACCACACACCTTAAAGTCCATATCACCGAGGTGATCCTCATCGCCAAGAATGTCAGACAAGATGGCATAGCGATTAGAGTTCTCATCGGTAATCAGTCCCATAGCAATACCGGAAACCGGCTTCTTGATTTTTACGCCACAGTCGAGTAAAGCAAGGGTACTGGCACATACAGTAGCCATAGAGGAGCTACCATTGGATTCGAGAATGTCGGAAACGATACGAACTGTATAAGGGAATGTAGGATCGTCAAAGGGAATCATCGGTGCCACAGCGCGCTTTGCCAGGTTGCCGTGACCGATCTCACGACGGCCGGTACTGCCGATACGCTTTACCTCACCCACGCTATAGGGCGGGAAATTGTAGTGCAGCATAAAGCGGCTGGAGCCTTCCACCACAGCACCATCGATGATCTGCTCATCGAGTTTGGTGCCCAAGGTACAAGTGGCCAATGCCTGTGTTTCGCCACGAGTAAAGATAGCGGAACCATGTGCAGCAGGAAGATAGCCAGTCTCAATCCAGATGGGACGGATGGTCTCCAAGTCGCGACCGTCCAGACGGATACGCTCATCCAGAATCATATTACGCATGGCATGCCATTGCACATCACTGTAATAGCGTTTAACCATCACTTCTTTCTCTTCGCGCTCCTCTTCAGGAATGGTCTCCATAAAATCGGCCAAAATCTGGTCGAAAGCCTCGTTACGGGCTTGCTTGCCCATGAAGGACTTGGCTACGGCATACACTTTATCATAGGTCTCCTTTTGGATGCGCTCGCGAATTTCCTCATCGTTGGTTTCATGACAATACTCGCGTTTGGGGAATGCGGTGGGTACCTCAGCAGCCAAATCAATCTGGGCTTGGCATTGTACCTTAATGGCATCCTTGGCAAAGTTGAGTGCAGCAACCATATCCTCTTCAGAAATTTCCTTCATCTCGCCTTCCACCATCATGATATTCTCCATGGAGGCAGCCACAATCATGTCGATATCCGACTTCTCCATTTCCTCCACGGTAGGGTTGATGACGAGTTTGCCGTCAATACGTCCCACACGCACCTCTGAGATAGGGCATTCGAAGGGGATGTTGGATACGGCAATGGCAGACGAGGCGGCCAGACATGCCAAGCAGTCGGGCAACATATTCTTGTCACCGGAGATCAGGGTCACGATGACTTGCGTTTCAGCGTGAAAATCCTTCGGAAAGAGTGGACGGATAGCACGGTCCACCAAACGGGCGATGAGTATTTCATACTCAGAAGGGCGTGCCTCGCGGCGGAAAAAGCCACCAGGGATGCGACCAAGCGCGCCATATTTCTCTTGGTACTCCACCTGCAACGGCATGAAATCGGTGCCTTCCACCGCTTCTTTCTTGCAACACACCGTCGCCAAAATCATAGTGTCGCCCATCTTGACGACCGCGGCTCCGTCGGCCTGCTTGGCCAACTTGCCAGTCTCGATGGTTACCATACGACCATCGCCTATATCGAATGTTTTACTAATTCCAATCATTGCTAATAATTTAAAAATGAATAAGATAATACATCAAAGCACACATCTTACCCATATACCAAACAAGGCAATTTGTGGAAATTGCCCTGCTTAATAGATGGTTATGGATGTAAAAATTATTTTCTAAGACCTAACTTCTTGATTAATGCTCTGTAACGCTCAATATCTTGTTGTTTCAGATATTCGAGCATTTTTTTTCTTTTACCCACCAAGTTGATAAGGGCGCGTTTGGTCACTTTGTCGCTACCATTAGCCTTCACGTGCTCGGTAAGGTGCTTGATGCGGTGAGTGAAGAGGGCAATTTGTGCTTCAGGAGAACCAGTATCGGTAGCTGATTTGCCATATTCTTCAAAAATGGATTTCTTTACGTCGCTTGTTAAATACATAGTTTTCTTCTAATTAATAAAATTTTTATACCTTTCTTAAATCGTCGGCAAAAATACATTTTTTTCTATTATAATTACCTATAGTGGAAAAAATCTTTTTCACTACACTTCTGCCAATCATTGTTTTAACAAATCAACAAAAATCATTATCTTTGCAGCGGCAATTTTTAGGCTTGCCAACAGTAAGAATATCGTGTATGAAAAGACTGTCGATTGTAATATTGAACTGGAATGGGCGGAGATTCCTGGAACGGTTTCTGCCGTCATTGACACAATCCCTGCCCGACTATGCGGAGGTGGTCATTGCCGACAATGCATCCACGGATGACTCGATCGATTTTTTGGCGACCCATTACCCCGGCATCCGTGTTCTGCGCAACGAGCGCAACGAGGGCTTCTCGCGCGGTTACAACCTGGCCATGGAGCAGGTGAACTCCGAATACTTCTGCCTGCTAAACTCTGACATCGAGGTTACCGACCACTGGATTGAGCCGATAATAGAGATGATGGATGCCAACGAAACGATTGCGGTAGTACAGCCGAAAATCCGTTCCTTCGCGCAGCCAGAAATGTTTGAATATGCTGGTGCCTCGGGCGGTTTCATCGACAAATATGGATACCCTTTCTGCCGGGGGCGCGTCTTTTCCACGTTGGAGAAGGACAACGGGCAATACGATGAGTCCATCGACATCTTCTGGGCCACTGGTGCCGCAATGTTCGTGCGCCGCGATGTGTATCGCACTATGGGCGGACTCGATGAGGACTTCTTCGCCCACATGGAAGAGATTGACTTCTGCTGGCGCATCAAGAACGCTGGCTTCAAAATCAAGGTATGTCCCGCCTCCGTTGTGTTGCACGTGGGTGGCGGCACCCTCCCCAAGAACAACTCCTTCAAAACCTTCCTCAACTTCCGCAACAACCTCTTCCTGCTCCTCAAGAACCTGCCCGAGAACCGACTCACCAAAACGCTGATCCTTCGCTTTTTCCTGGACCAAGTGGCGGCTCTCTTCTTCCTCCTGCAACTGCATATCAAAGACTTCTGCGCCGTCTATAAAGCCATGTTCGCCTTCGCCAAGAACTTTAAGAAATGCAAGGCCAAACGCAACACCATGCCCAAACTGGCATTCACGGATGTGTACGATGGTTCTGTGGTATTTCTCAACTACTTTAAAGGCAAACACCATTTCAACGGCACCAACTTTTTCTAAAAACACATTGCTATGGAACTATTTAGCGATATTTACCAATACCTTTTGATCATCATGACTGTTCTCGGCGTGGTGGTCTTTGTCGTCCTGCAGTTCGTCACAGTGGCTTACGGCATGACGTTCAACAACCGCTGGGGCATCTCCGTGCGCAGCAACCTCGGCTGGTTCATCATGGAAACACCGGTCTTCTTTGCCATGTTTCTGCTCTATTTCATTTCCTTATACTATAACATACGACCGTTCAACATCGTGACCTTCATCATGTTCTTCATTTTTGAATTCCACTATTTCCAACGGTCCTTTATTTTCCCGCTCCTCATGAAAGGGCAGAGCCGCATGCCGCTCTCCATCGTCATCTCAGGATTTGTGTTCAACACCTTCAACGCCATCATGCAGGGCGGATGGCTCTTTTACTTCAGTCCTATCGATTACTACCCCACCTCTTGGCTGCTATCCCCGCAGTTCATCATCGGATTCCTCATCTTCCTTGGCGGTATGGTATTGAACATCTACGCCGACCGAGTGATCCGCAACCTCCGCGAAGACCCTTATGACAACAATTACTATCTTCCTACGAAAGGGCCCTTCAAATATATCAATTCCGCTAATTACCTGGGAGAAATCCTTGAATGGTTAGGGTTCGCCATCCTGACTTGGTCGGTAGCCGGCCTCGTGTTCTTCATCTGGACCTGCGCCAATATCATCCCTCGCGCAAAGGCCGTGTACAATCGCTATGAAATGTTCTTCGGTGAAGAATTCACTTCGCTGAAACGCTATAAAATATTCCCTTTCATCTACTAAAACACCATGAAAAAGAGGCTGCTGATTCTCTGGCTATTTGTATTGCCACTGCTTGTTTGCTGCGACCGTTACAACAATCCCATTCCACGCGTAAAGGTGGATTTCACCATATATCCCAACGATGTGATGTACTACCGGCTCAACACATACGGAGGATACGAATACTTCACGGGAGGAGTCAATGGCATCGTCGTTTACAGACTGGACGAATGGACTTTCATGGCTTATGACCGGGCCTGCCCGTATGATTTTGAGGAACACACCTCCTGGCTCTGCGTGGATGAAGATGGACTACGTCTCGTGGATTCGCTGTGCGGTTCCACCTACAACATATTGGACGGAAACTACTTGTCTGGACCCACTGCCTGGCCGGCACGCAGGTACAACTGCCGCTACGATGGCATGCGATTGCGTGTGTACAGTTAGTTTTCTTTTCACTGTTTCTTTAACTGGATGCGCATCACCGTGCCATGACCCACCACTGAGCTCTTCACAAAAAGTTTGCCCTTGTGGTATTCATTGATTATGCGCTTGGCCAGGGTCAAGCCTAAACCCCATCCGCGACTTTTGGACGTATATCCTGGCTTGAAGATCTGTTTCTGCAATTTGGAAGGAACACCCTTGCCCGTGTCGGCAATGTCTATGCAGTAATTCTTGCTCTCCTCTACAATATCTATATTAATGGCACCCTGCCCGTCCATGGCATCCACCGCATTCTTGATGAGATTCTCTATCACCCACTCAAAAAGATAACGGTTGATAGGCAGGCAAATAGAGTCAACCTCTGGTTTGTTGAACTTGATACTCACCAAAGAAGGTATTCTCGACTGCATATAGGACGTAAACTCTTCAATTATAGGTATAATGTTGGTGGGTTCCAGTACTGGAGCAGACCCAATCTTGGAGAAACGCTGCGCGATAGTCTCCAAACGATGCACGTCCTTGCCAATCTCCGTAGATACAGATGGATCTACGTCCATCTCCTTCAACAACTCAGTCCAAGCCATCAGCGAAGAGATGGGAGTTCCCAACTGATGGGCCGTTTCCTTAGACATGCCCACCCACACGCGATTCTGCTCCGATTTACGGGATACACTAAACAAAAGATATGCTATAATAATGAATATCAATATAATGCCAAGTTCTATAAAAGGAAAATAGCGCAGCTGTTTAAGTACTGAAGACTCTTCATAGAAGACATAGCAACGCCCTTGATCCAACATGTCCAACTCAATCGGATCATTACTGTTTTTCATAGAACCCAGTTTTTCGGAAAGGGCAGCTGGGCTGCTTAAGATGGCGGAGTCAATATTACCAGCATTGATGACATTCTCGCGGGTACTGTCGGTGATAATGACCGGTACAGAGGCAGAGTTGATGACCGTTTCCTGAAAGAAAGACTGTAACAGATTGTCGATGACTGTGTGAAGGTCATAATAAATTTGCGACTCCTTGTAGTAGATAGTCACATAATCGTTGGCGTAATAGGTCAGTTTCAGGCTGTCGAACTCGGAGCGCTCATCTCCCAACTCTCTGATATTGCGCATTTTCGCGATACTGTCGGGCACATTAACCACCGCATCAATATCACCACGCATATTGGCAATAATGGTCGGTACAGTAGAGTTAGAAGTTATAATATCTTGATAGAATGTAAGATCCTCGTCAAGGTCGGCTTCAGTCACCCTTTTAATGGCTTTGGCCAGCAAGGCAGCGTGATTACCCTCCTCCATGCGGATGGAGTTGAAAAAATGCTCGGTTTCATTCACAATCTGGGCCTTGTAGGTGATGGCACCTGCCCATATCTCGATGCGTTGCCGCTCTTCTTGGGCAATATTGTTAATCAGCTTAGAGGAGTAATATAGAATGAATACAAATACCAGTAGGGCCGAGATAAAAAGCAGCCACCGCCAATGGGATTTATATAGAATATTTCCGGCCATAAGGCACACTAATTGGCTTCTGCCATCAGTTTGTCGATGATGTGTTCCACAGTAAGCCCTTCAGCTTCAGCCTTATAATTACGAATAATTCTGTGTCGTAAGATATTGTAGGCCACTGCGCGCACATCTTCAATGTCAGGTGACAATTTGCCACAGAGTACGGCATGGGTACGTGCGCCGATAATCAGGAACTGGGAGGCACGTGGACCTGCGCCCCATGCCAGGTAATCCTTTGCCCACTGGTGACCAGACGCAGTGCCCGGACGTGTCAAGGTGGCCAGATTAACCGCATAACGATAGACGTTCTCTGGGATAGGGACTTTTTGCAACAACTTCTGGTAGAAGATGATATCCTCTACGGTGAGCACACGTTTTGGTTCCACCATATCGCCATGAATTGTGCGCTTTACAATCTCCACCTCCTCGTCGTTGGTAGGATAGTCCAACAGGATGTTGAACATAAAGCGGTCTTGCTGGGCCTCTGGCAGCGGGTAGG
>CALDIA010000136.1 GCA_937901455.1 uncultured Bacteroidales bacterium
CGTTGAGGAGGGCGATCATCCTCTGCTGCTGCGCTATGGCGGCGTCGAGCTTCGCGGTGACGGCGTCGAGATAGTTGGCTATGGCGGCTTGCTCTTTCTCACTCGGCAAAACAAATGGTATATCTTTCATCGAATTAGGATCCAAATCCCATTGATCTACGCGAATGCCTTTTGAATACTGCATAAAAAAGCCCACATAGGCTTTGCTTCGAATCGCTATTGAAAAGAACTTTGGATTTACACCTCTAAGTTTACAGGTAAAATATGCAGGACTTACGATGCCATCGTATTCAGAAACGCCATAAGAGCCTTGCCAAGATTTCATCTTATTAATCACAAAATCTCCAGCTTTCAAATGCTTATATCCATTCAAATCATCAGGGATAAAATTATGATTTTCTTCTTTATTGTCTTTGTCTCTAAGTATCACACCCTTTTCACGAGTTACGGAAAGCAATTGGCTGTCTCCATGACCTTTTTCCGAGAATAGTGTCAAAAAGTTGCGTAAATGCTTCACTTCCCAATGGCTTGGGATTTCTCCGAGCCACTGCGTGCCGGTGGGTTTGTATGAGGGGTATCGGTTCATGGTTGGTCGTTTTGTTTGTAGTCGTCTTCGGAGAAATTCGCCAACAAGTAATCGCGTATTTCGTCTTCCGAAGGCAGCTGAAGTTTATACTTGCTCACAAAAAGGTTCTGCGACAGGCCTTCGATGGCATATTTCACGGTGGTTTCGCCATAATCCGTGCATAGCAGGATGCCAACAGGCGGATTGTCGTCATGCTGCATGACCTCGTGCCTGTAATAATTGAGATAGAGATTGAGTTGCGAGGCGTATTCGTGCCTGAAACGGTCAATCTTCAAGTCAACAATCACATGGCATTTCAAGATCCGATGGTAAAACACCAGATCGGCTTTGAAATAATCGTGGTCAACAAGGATGCGCTTCTGCCGTGCCTCAAAGCAAAACCCCGTACCCATTTCCAGCAAAAACTGTTGCAAATGGTTGAGTATCGCAGACTCAAGTTTTGTTTCGGTGAAAACATCCTGCTGCTGCAAGCCGAGAAACTCCAACGACACAGGGTCGTGGATGATGTCGGCGGCCTCTATCGGGCGGTTGTCGTCGGCCAATTGCTTTTGCAAAGCCTTCTTGTTTTTCGAAAGCCCCATGCGCTCGTAATACAGCGACGACACCTGACGGTCGAGTTCCTTGACTGTCCAACAGCCCTTTATAGCCTCCTGCTCGTAAAAGGCCCGTTTCAAGGGTTCGGAAATGCCAGAAAGCAAGATCAAGTGCGTGGCCGAGAGTCGATAAAACAACTTTTCGGGCGGTGTGGCCCATGCTTCTGTGCTTTCCGATAATTTGGCGGTTGCCAACCGCAATTTTTCGTTCTCGGCGCTTTCTATCTGCAATTTTGCGGTTGCTGACCGCAAAATGTTTGTGTCCGATCCATTATGCAGATAAGCAACCACTTCCATGGCAAGGTTTGGGTATGTGGAATACATTTGCCGAAACTCATAAAGACGACGTTCTCCCAATCCTTTTTGCTCAATGCGTTTTGCCAGTTTTTTCAACAGTTGTTCGCCATACTGAGCCCTGTCTTCTCCATTCTGCTCGTACTCAACAATATAATACCCTATCAACCAGTTACGAGTCGTTAATGCCAAATTGATGGCATGTGCGGCTTGAGTCTGCAACACGTCTTGCACGCTGGTTATATTGCGAACCAATCCATCGAAATTGTTCTTGGTTTCCATTTTCATCTTAATTTAGTTTTTTCCGTTTCCCAATGCCTCGGAATTTCTCCGAGCCGTTGCACGCCGGTGGGTTTGTATGAGGGGTATCGGTTCATGGGCTTAACTTTCATGTTGCAAACGGAAGAACTCTTTCTGCTGTTCTATCTCGCGGCGCAATTCTTCTTGCGTGGGCATAAAGGTGAGGTATTTTGCCGCATAAAGTTGGTCGTTGCCATTAAGCACCGAGTAATGGGCCACGTCCTCATCGGTGTCGGCACAAAGCAAAATCCCGATGGTAGGGTTATGGCCTTCGGGACGCACCATTTCGTCATACATCTTAACATACATATCCATCTGCCCCACATCCTGATAACTCAGTTTCGTGGTCTTGAGGTCAACAAGCACAAAACATCTCAAATGGTAGTTGTAGAACACCAAATCGAGGTAATAATCCTGCTTTTCCGTATGGATATGTTTTTGCCTGTCAACAAAAGCGAACCCCTTCCCCAATTCCATAAGGAAGGGGATCAGGTGGTCGATAATGCTTTTCTCCAAGGTGCTTTCCGAGTAATCGGGGTTGTTTTTCAGTCCGAGAAACTCAGCAATGACCGGATTTTTCAAGTATTCCAGTTTGTCTTGCAAAGGAGCGGTCAACTCTTTCATCTCATCGCGTACCATTTCTTTATTTTGCGACTGAAGCAAACGGTGATAATACTGGCTGCTGACATTGCGTTGCAATGTGCGGGTGCTCCACATTTCATTGGCCGCCTCGTTTTCGTACCAAGCTCGAGCATCAGCGTTTGGCTCTTGCAGTATGATGCGATAATGTGTCCACGAAAGCCTAACGGGAGATTGGGGACGCAATGCGTTAATAACGCCATCGGATTTTCCACTCGGCGCGTGGAAAATGTGGACCATATCGTTTTCCATGGATTCTCCACCCACTGCGTGGAAAAACTCAGGCCATGCTTGGTAGAACCCTATGTAGTTGTAAAGGTTCGTTTTTGTGAAGCCTTCGCCATATCGTTTTGACAAAGCCTCCGACAAGGCTTTGACCACCTGCTCGCCATACCCGGCCCGTTGGTCTTTCAACACTTCATGCTGAATGCGGGCTCCCAAAAGCCAGTTCCGTTTGACAAGTGTCTCATTTACGGAACGATAGGCATAAACTCGAGCCTGCTCTATGATGGCGCAAGCATCATTGTACAATTCATTCTGGGGTATCATGTTTTTTCCCCTCTTCGATTCTTGATTTCGCATTTTCTACTACATTATTTCAAGGTGGTCCATACTACAATTAAACCATTACGATATTGTTTTGCCAGCCACTGTATGCCGGTGGTTTGTATTCGCTGTATCGGTTCATGGTTGGTCGTTTTGTTTGTAGTCGTCTTCGGAGAAATTCGCCAACAAGTAATCGCGTATTTCGTCTTCCGAAGGCAGCTGAAGTTTATACTTGCTCACAAAAAGGTTCTGCGACAGGCCTTCGATGGCATATTTCACGGTGGTTTCGCCATAATCCGTGCATAGCAGGATGCCAACAGGCGGATTGTCGTCATGCTGCATGACCTCGTGCCTGTAATAATTGAGATAGAGATTGAGTTGCGAGGCGTATTCGTGCCTGAAACGGTCAATCTTCAAGTCAACAATCACATGGCATTTCAAGATCCGATGGTAAAACACCAGATCGGCTTTGAAATAATCGTGGTCAACAAGGATGCGCTTCTGCCGTGCCTCAAAGCAAAACCCCGTACCCATTTCCAGCAAAAACTGTTGCAAATGGTTGAGTATCGCAGACTCAAGTTTTGTTTCGGTGAAAACATCCTGCTGCTGCAAGCCGAGAAACTCCAACGACACAGGGTCGTGGATGATGTCGGCGGCCTCTATCGGGCGGTTGTCGTCGGCCAATTGCTTTTGCAAAGCCTTCTTGTTTTTCGAAAGCCCCATGCGCTCGTAATACAGCGACGACACCTGACGGTCGAGTTCCTTGACTGTCCAACAGCCCTTTATAGCCTCCTGCTCGTAAAAGGCCCGTTTCAAGGGTTCGGAAATGCCAGAAAGCAAGATCAAGTGCGTGGCCGAGAGTCGATAAAACAACTTTTCGGGCGGTGTGGCCCATGCTTCTGTGCTTTCCGATAATTTGGCGGTTGCCAACCGCAATTTTTCGTTCTCGGCGCTTTCTATCTGCAATTTTGCGGTTGCTGACCGCAAAATGTTTGTGTCCGATCCATTATGCAGATAAGCAACCACTTCCATGGCAAGGTTTGGGTATGTGGAATACATTTGCCGAAACTCATAAAGACGACGTTCTCCCAATCCTTTTTGCTCAATGCGTTTTGCCAGTTTTTTCAACAGTTGTTCGCCATACTGAGCCCTGTCTTCTCCATTCTGCTCGTACTCAACAATATAATACCCTATCAACCAGTTACGAGTCGTTAATGCCAAATTGATGGCATGTGCGGCTTGAGTCTGCAACACGTCTTGCACGCTGGTTATATTGCGAACCAATCCATCGAAATTGTTCTTGGTTTCCATTTTCATCTTAATTTAGTTTTTTCCGTTTCCCAATGCCTCGGAATTTCTCCGAGCCGTTGCACGCCGGTGGGTTTGTATGAGGGGTATCGGTTCATGGGCTTAACTTTCATGTTGCAAACGGAAGAACTCTTTCTGCTGTTCTATCTCGCGGCGCAATTCTTCTTGCGTGGGCATAAAGGTGAGGTATTTGGAAGCGAACAACTGTTTGCTGTCGTTCAGTATGGAATACCAATATCTGGCATTTGCATCTTCAACCCTCAACAACGAGCGGTAATGCGTCCATGTCAGATTTGGCACGCGTGCGTACCAAATCTCCAAATCATTGAAATTCAGATATAATTGGCGGTAATTTCTCAAATCTCTTGCAGAAAAGCCTGTGGCATATTCTTTCGACAAATCTTCAGCGAGAGTGTTAAGCAAACGTTTCCCATACTCAGCGCGTTTCGCGCCATGCTGCTCCTCTTCCACAATTCTCCTCCCCACTTGCCAATAAGTATAGACCATCTCCTTGCTCACATTCTCGTAAGCCTTGCGAAGCCCATTGTCTATTATAGTACGAACATCACCAATAAGCGCTTTCATACTGTTTGTTTCTTCATTCTCTATTAGCTGTATATCAGTCATACCATTGTAGTTTTAGTCATTCTTTTATTATTCAACAACTTGCAATTTGCCAGCCACTGCGTGCCGGAGGGTTTGTATTCGCTGTATCGGTTCATGGTTTAATTCGTTTGCATTACTTCCCAATGTCCGCCTTTGGCGGCACCCACCCGTTCGATAATGCCATCCGCCCGAAGTTGGCGTATGATTTTCTTCACGCCGCTTTCCGACAGGCCCGTGATGGCTTGCAAATCCTTGATGGTAACGGACGGATTGTCCCGCATGGCCAAGACGATTTTCTGGTTACTTTTCTGGTTACTTTTCTGGTTACTTTCAGCCATTTCATCCAACGCTTCTTTCAGGCAACCCAACATGAAAACGATGAAGGGTGTGCTTGACGCCTCATGGTCGCTTTTCATGATGGCGGCATAATATTCCTGTTGGTGCTCCTTGACGATGGTCTCCACGGGTATCCATGCGAAGATGGGTTTCCATTGCATCAGAAGCAACGTTTGCCACATTCGCCCCATACGCCCGTTGCCGTCGGCAAACGGGTGGATAAATTCAAATTCATAATGAAACACGCACGAACTGATGAGCGGATGGGTCTTGGTGGTTTTCACCCAGTCGAGCAATTCGCCAATAAGAAGCGGTACCCGATGGGCAGGCGGCGCCATGTGGATGCACACCTCGCCGTTAAACACGCCAACACCTCCCGAACGGAAGCGTCCGCTTTCGCGCACAAGGTCGGTCATCATCAGTTTGTGTGCCTTCAGCAGGTCTTTCTCTTTATACGGATTCAGTTCCAACAACAATTCGTAGGCATCAATGGCGTTTTTCACCTCCTGTATTTCGTTGGGCGAACCAAGCACCCGTTTGCCGTCGACGATGGCTGTCACCTGCTCCAACGACAACGAATTGTTCTCAATGGCCAGCGACGACTGGATGGTTTTGATTCGGTTTTCCCTACGCAACTGAGGCGTGGGGAGATGGTCGGCTGAGGCCGAAAGATGCCCAACCGTTTCGGCAATCTCTGCAACAAGTGTCGTGATTTCGTCAGTTATCGCAAATGGCGGCACGTATGTGGGTTCTGCTTTCTTTGCCATAGTCCTTACAGATTTTCAAACAGATTAATTTTACAAAGATACAAAATTTTTCCATACCTACGGCAACAAATCTCAACAAATATAACACCGCACGACTATTTTCCGTTTGTCCAAGGCAAGGAAAAAAGAACAAAGAAAAAGCAGAAAAGCTCGGATTAATTGCCTACTTTTGCATTTTAAAAACCT
>CALDIA010000137.1 GCA_937901455.1 uncultured Bacteroidales bacterium
CTTCCAGTATAAGTGGATCGCCATTCCTGATGAGGCCGATATGACCCAGAAAAAAGACAACGGGGGAATTGGGTCTGTCAACGTAGGGGGCTTCACCTTCAGCCTCACCCGTATTGACCCCATCATAGACTATAAAGGCGATGAGCTGAAATTGGGTATCAACATGACAGGGAAGATGAAGTTCCTATCCGGCGATTGTGACTTTGGGGCCACGACAGGCTTCGCCATCTGGGGAGTATGCGAACCGAAAAACAAGTTCCACGTCAAGGATGTGAGCGGTCATTTAGACTCTATACGCTTAGACAATATAGACTTCATGATTTTCAAGATGAGTGGGGTGCTGAACTTTACCTATGAATGTGCTACCTGCACCAAAGTAAGCGGATTCAAGGGCAACTTGAAAATCTCGGTTTTGGAAGTAGTGGACCTTACCATGAGTGCTGGTTTCGGCAGGCAGAAAGACAACAAAGGGGAGTACAGCTGGTGGTTCTTTGACGGTGCCTGCAAGTTTCCTGGCGGTATCCCACTGGGAGGTGTGGTCAGCATCAACGGCTTTTCTGGTGGCTTTGCCTACAACATGAAATCCAAGGTTAATCTGAGTGATCCCCAATACAGCGCCAAGGGCTTGTTAGAGGTAGCCAACAAGAACGATGACAAAGAAAGCCTGCAGCTCTCGGGCATGGATTTTGAACCATCGCGTGGCAGTTGGGTGGCCAATGCAGGTATCAGCCTCATCCTCACGGGTGCCGAGAATACCATGAACGCCGACGGACTGGTATCCGTCCGCATTGTCGAAGAACACTTCTCTGGTATCTTTATTGAGGCCAACGCCTATATGTTGACCAAGATGAACAACAATACCCCAGGCGATGGAAATAACAACCTCGGCTCTCTCATCAAAGCTAAGACCATCTTAGGCTTTGAGAGCGTTCCTAACTACAACTACTTCCGTTTCTCTCTCTGTGTGAAGGCTAAAATGAGCCTCCAAGACCTGTTAGACGGTGTCTGCACTAGTGAACTTGATAATCTGAAGAACAAGGTCAACGGAGCTATTCACTCGGGCCTATCCATTGCGACAAGTCCTAACATTGCCACCTCGTTAGAGAACCTGTTAGACAAGGACGACTCCGAGCTGGCATCACACACTGCCGACGAGCGGGAGGCTGCCACCAATGCCAGCAACGCCACTGGATCTGACAAGAAACCCTCCATCGGCGCCTCCATGGAAATTCAAATTCCTTTCGATTTTGAACTCAAAAACTACAAGAAGACCTACGATGGACACAAGAAGGGTGAAACCGACTGGTATCTTGCCCTTGGAAAGCCCAAATATGACGAGCGACTGCTCATCAAGCAGACCTTGGATTTAGTGGTGATGAAGACCGTCTCCGAGTTCACCTTCTACATGCAGACGGGCAATGCCTTCGCCTACGAGCTACCTCCTTTGAGCGATGATTTGCAAGCGTTCTTTGGCATCTCAAATAAAAACAAGAAATTGGACGCCGACAAAGAACAGGTGAGCAAGAGTAGGAGAATCAGCAATACCGACTGGCTAACGATTGACAAGGCGGGAGGGTTCTGCTTGGGAGCCACCTATCACTCCGCCATGGAGTTGAACTTCTTCCTTTATGTAGATGTGGCCGCAGACTTAGGTTTTGATGTAGCCTTGCTGAATGTCAATGGTTTAGGATGTCCTGGATATCCTAACATCGGCCAGAACGACTTTTATGCTTTGGGGCGCATCTACGCTGCGTTGCAGGGTGATGTGGGTCTCAAACTCAACTTGGGCTTCTGGAAAGGCAAGTTCTCGCTCTTCAAGGCAGGTGTCGGCGCCCTGTTGCAGGGCGGCGGCCCCAATCCTTCATACTGCTATGGCCTGCTCCGTTTCAAGGTGAACTTACTCAACGGTCTCGTCAAGTTCAGCACCTCATGCGACTTCGCCTTGGGTGATGTGTGCGTGCCTGGGGCCGGCGACCCGTTAGCCAACGTAAAACTCTTCCAGGATGTCACACCAGGCTTTGAAACAGAAAAGATTGCATCCGACAATGCCAACCTGCAATCAGCCTTGCAGATCGGCACCATCGTCTCCAATATGCCCTGGAACCGCGATGTACTTTTGGCCGACAACGACGGTAGCAATGCCCGCAAGTTCCGCTTCCAATTGATGATGGACAATTGCAAGTATGCCACCAAGTCCACTGCCAACGGATCATACGCCAATACCAGCGGAGACCAGCAGCTATCATTCACCTTCAGCAACAAGGACAACAACGTTATGCTCTTTGAAACAAAAGAGGGCGGCCTTGTCCCTAATGCATATAGCAAGCTCTCATTAAAAGCCCGCGCCTTTGAGTATCGAGTCAAGATGAGCGGTAAAGAACTGGGCAAAATTGAAAACAGTTCCAAAAAAGATGTCATGTATAATTACAGCAACGGCACGGTAAGCAATGCCAATCCAAGCGCCACCCAATATGGCTGGTTTGACCCTCTCTTCTTCAACGAAGAGACAAACCGCTACGACATCAAGCCTTTCATTAAGGACTCCACCTTCTACTTCAAGACCAAACCGATGGATCCCACGCTGAACAACCAGGTTGTGTTGAGCTGGCCCTATAATGGGGAGACCCATTTCCCTGCCAAGGAATATGTACACAGTGGCACCAGCAGTTCAACTTACAACGGATCATACTACAACCAATATCACAGCAACAGCAGCGGCCCCACCCCATATTGCAATCTGTACCTCTACCGGAAGCGTGACGACCTCTTCAGCAAGGTCGCCTTGACGGGAGAGGGCAAAGAGTTGAAGATCTACCTCTTAAAGAACGGCTTGGAAGAGGGAGAGATTGCTGAGTGTTCATATACCTATTATAACAGCACCACGGTGCCATACATCCAGGTGCAGCTTCCGAACAAAGAGTACGGTCTGCCGGGTGGCGTAGGGGCGCACATGTTAAAATTTATTATTGTGCCGACAGACGCCTTTAATGATGCTTTGGCGGCGGCCATGGCGGCAGCCAACATCACGGTCAAACAGTCAGAATACAGCAGTCGTATCAGTGATGAGACCTACAGCCTGGCCGAGCAGGCCCACGCTCAGGTTTCAGGGCGAGGGCAGCGTGTTCCCTCCGGCAGTGGTTCGGGTAGCTCGGGCAGCTACCATACCATGGTGGGCAGCGGAGGATTCAGCACTAATTATAGTATGTCAAGCTCTGCCTTACAGACAAATAATCGCGACATATCAACCCCCGTGTTATCCTCCCACATCAAAGACGATCCGGAGCTACTCACCATGTATGGCAACGCCTTACAAGGCATCGCCAGCAGCGGCAGCAGCACGCCCGTCATCTCCGGCACGGTGGTAACAAACCATGCTACGCCTATGGCTAAAATTACCTCTACAAGCGCCTCTCGCAATCGCAAAACTGCCCACACTGACGTTACTATACTTAACCAGAGGGGTGGCAGAACCTCCTCTTCAGCTCGTTTTCCCTCCAATGTCGGCAGCAGTTTCAGTGCTCCCAACGCTCAGAGCATAACATACCCAATCTATTTCTCTGAACAGTTTTCTCAAAATGGCAAATCCCAACTCAACATCCAAAACGAAATGCTGGACGAAATCTACATGGACATGCAGGATGTAGGCAAAGACTCCATGACCTACATTCGTACCAGGCTGAAAGAAGGCTACAAAATTAGTTCCGCCATCGGTACTGAAATCTATAAATGGACCTGGTTTGTAGATTACACGTATGACACCTACGCGAGTATGCTTAACGAAAATTTTTGCGAGTACCAGAGTTGCTTGGCCAACAGCCTTCAAAAAGCCACTGTAGAAGACAAAAGCTCCTATTTCCAGGTAAGCAGCACCCAGCAACCTAACGATCCGATAGGAAAATTAGGATTCCTGTTTATCCAGTACGACCCATCCAATCCAGCTATCTACAACACCAACTGCGTAATGCCCCCTATCTGTTATTTTACCGTTGACAGAACTGCTGATAACGACTTGCTGAACATGCACAAACGCTTCTTCCAACACTTCCTCAACTTGGAGAGTGACTTCAAAAAGACGAACCTGCCCCTCTATTTCAACAGTTATAGGGATGATGACAAGATCAAGTTTCATGACAAAAACGGCGGAACAGATCTCTTTAAGAATGCAGCCAGTACCAAAATGGAATATATCAATATCGTTAAGAACGGCCTATACATGAACGATGCCTGCAGTTTTCTCAGCATCAACCATCGTATCAAGGGAGGCACCAACTACACCCAGTGTACGGCGGCCAACTACCACCCCACCACCTACGACGTGCCTTGCATCTTGGATATGTATATGAACAACCAACAGCGGGAGCCATTGGATGAGATGTTCTTCGAGTCGAAACACCAATATGAACAACCCCTGTATCAGCCTGTCCAAAACACACCTTGGTCATGGTATATCAAAGACTACGCCTCCACAGCTATGGCCGACGACATCTACAAGATACACACCTTCATGTCGGAGAACCAACGACATGCCTACGCTCTTAACCAGCTTAAATGGAGTAGCAAACGAAAAGTGGTAGAGGGTTTCTTCCGGGCCGACAAGCAGCATGCTTTCATGAGCTATTCCAACTTCCCCTACGATATGCCCGAGATATTCCGCGCAGCCCATTTCATAAAAACCATAGATGTTGTTGTAGACCATTATCGCAACGACAAGAACTATCTCACCATATCAGGTCAATACATTCGTTTTTACAATAAGAATAACGATTTTATGCCTGTTGATGAAATGCAATTCCAAGACCGTTACTGGGCGAAATACTGGTGGAGTGCATACGGACAATGTCTGGATGTGGAAGAGGAGGGTTTTGACAGAAAATTCTACTACAAGAGTAAAAGTGAAAGATACTACAATGTCACGTTGTCTGCCAATGCCAATGGAAAACATAATTTGTACGACAACATTGACGTAATCTTAGGCGATTGGTATCAAGCAGATCCTTACAGCAATGCAATTTGGAATAAACACAACATTTATATGGCCGTTGATGTCTGCTACCTAAGTTCCCAGGGAAGTGACTTTGCCAACAAACTGATGCAAATGGCCTATGCCATCAAGAATAGTTCTGTGCAGAACGATCTCATCTTCTTCCCGAACAGCACCTTGAACATAGATAACTCTTCTCAATACTTGATTGATGTATATAAACTTAACGCCGGATCCACATTCAGAAGGAACTTCTTATTGGGCGATCGCTTGAATCTCTTAGAGCAGAATTATTAAAAACAACTAAAGAGCAGGATAATGAAAAATATAGATTTAAAACAACTCGTTATATCATTCTTTTTGGGAATTGGTTTATGCTGTATCACCATGCCACCGATTATGGCGCAGGAGGATATTGTGGAAGACAGCAGCCCCTCGCAGTCTTTGTACCAATACTCAGTGGTGGCGCGCAGTTATGGCGACAGCATTGTTTTGCGGTGGCTCCCGCAGGATGCCGGTGTATGGCGCCTGGCCAGTCACTACGGATGGCGCATCTCCCGAATAAAGACTAATGCGGAATTTGATGCCAACCCTGCCGACAGCAGCATTGATGTGGTGCTCACCCCCACTCCCATTCGCGCTTTGACCCTGGAGGAAATGAAGGCAAAATACGATTCCACCCATTTCTACGTCGGTGTGGCCGCACAAGCCCTCTATGGTGAATCTTACTACAACCCTCAGGAGGCGAACGGATTTGAGAACTACGTGTTCCGCAAAGACCAAGAGCAGACCCAGCGCCAGATGATGGCCTATCTTGCCGCTGAAGGCCATATTGACGCCGCCGACGCCCTCGGCCTCCGTTTCGTGGACAAGAATGTTAAGAAGGGTGAAATCTATTCCTACTTTCTCGAGTGTCTCATCCCGTCAGACATTGTTCAAATGCCCATCAAGACCTTAGACGTCGAGAATCTGCCTTTTAAACGCGACAACAATTTGCTCGTTCCTGAGATTCTCTTCTACCAGAATTCCCCCCACACAGCCTTCATCTATTGGGCTAAGAACAAATTGTCAGGCTACTATGTGGAGCGCAGCGAGGACAACGGCAAGAGTTGGAAGGCGCTCAACGATGCGCCCATCTTTGCCTACGAACCCGACCAGGAAACCTACGAGGTGTTTGGCCAGACCATCGGTGAGATCCTGGAGGGCAACGTCGGCACCTTCGACTCCTTAGAACTGAACAAGAAATACCTCTACCGCGTGAAGGCCTTCGATGCCTTCGGCGACTACACACCCGTGCAACAGTCGGAGCCCTTTGAGATGGCGGACCTCATCCCGCCATGCGTGCCTGTGCTTGACTTTGTCATCCCCGAAGACAATAAAATCTGCTACTTGGAGTGGTATATGGAGACGCAGGACAAGGACCTGAAGGGCTTTGTGGTAACTTTCTCCGATGACCCCTCCGGCCCATGGGTGGAGGCCTCCGAGCTATTGCCGCCAAAGACCCGAAAGTGGACAGACAAGAACGCCCACGACCGCGGGCGCGGATACTACCGTGTCTTCGCTGTGGATAACAGCAACAACGTCTCATACTCCCTCTCCCAAAGCAACAACATAGAAGACGACGTGGCGCCCTCCGCACCCAAGAATTTGGGCGGTGCGGTCGACACCGCCGGCGTGGTCTATCTGCAATGGAACCAGAACCCCGAGAAGGATGTCATCGGCTACCGTGTCTATTTTGCCAACCAGCTTGACCACGACTTCATCCAAAAGACCAGCCAATGCAATGACGAGCTTTACTTCTGGGACACCCTCTCTTTGCATACCCTGACCAAATACATCTACTATTATGTGGTGGCCGAGGACTACAGTCATAACATGTCCAAGCCTTCCGACACACTGGCCATTCCGGTGCCTGACATTGTGCCGCCAGGCATCGCCTTGCTTCAGGACTACACCCAGACCGATGAGTCGGTGACCTTCACCTGGCTGCAGAGCGTCTCCAATGACGTGGTGGCCTATGTCGTCTATCGCAAAAAGGACAACGAGATGCAATGGAAGGCCATCCGCATCATCACACCAAAGGAATTGGAACCTGACATGCCATTCTTCCTCACCGACTATCCGGATCCCTCTCCCGTTAACTACAATTATTGCATAGAAGTATTTGATAACAGTCGGCTGAGTTCGGGCAAGACGGGACAAACCACGGTCCGTTTCCGTGGGGCCTCTATCATCAATATACCCTTGTCACTCAAGGGTTCTATGAATAAGAACAAGACTTGTGCCGAGTTGACTTTCTCATACGAGTATCCATCGAAGAGCGACTACTACGGTGTTGTCTTCAAGTCTGTGAACGGAGAACCTGCTTACGCGTGTGGCAGTTTCCGCCGCGGGGAGACCTCCTTCAGCGATTGTAACGTGAGTTCGGGCGACAAGGTCACCTACCATATACAGATGTTTCTCGGCAAGGGCAAGCGTTCGCAGAAATCGGATCCCGTTCAAATCACCATCAAATAGCGAAAAAGGGGCATTATTGTTTCCCAACGGCCTGGCGCATGGCCGCAGCCATGCTATCCACATCAAAGCCGACCTCCTTGTATAGGGAGGGGATGTCGCCATGTGAGATAAAGCAGTCGGGCAGGGCTATATGCTCCAACCGGATATGGTTCAGCTGGTGTGCCTCTAAGAGTTCGGCGATAGCGGAGAAGAGACCGCCCTTCTCGGTACCATCTTCCACTGTCATCCATACCGGAAAGCGATTTGCCAGTTCGAGAAGTTTTTGTTCATCAAGAGGTTTCAAAAAACGCACATCGAAGTGCGCCGGGGTGATACCATCGGTTTTGACCTTTTGGATAGCTTGGACAACATTGTTGGCCAACGGACCGATAGAGAGTACCAGCAACTCGTGGCCATCTTGCAGCAACTCGCCAGTCCCGATGGGGAGCGTGTGGGGTTCATTATGCCAGTCGAGGAGCACACCGCGTCCACGGGGGTAGCGTATGGCGAAGGGTAACCCCTTGGCCTTAGCATTCTCGTAGGCCGTCACCATCATATTGCGGAGTTCGTGTTCGTTACGGGGAGAAGCTATGATGATATCCGGAATAGTACGCAAAAAGGCCATGTCAAATGCACCCTGGTGGGTGGCACCATCCTCCCCTACCAATCCTCCCCGGTCGATGCAGAAGATTACGGGCAGTTTCTGGAGGGCCACATCGTGCACCACTTGGTCATAGCCACGCTGCAAGAAGGAGGAATAGATATTGCAGAAAACAGTCATCCCATCGGTAACCAATCCAGCGGCAAAGGTGACAGCGTGTTGTTCAGCAATACCCACATCGAAGACCCGCTCTGGAAATTCGGCATCCATGATGGTCATGGAGCAGCCAGTAGCCATAGCTGGGGTAATACCCACCACCGTCTCATCCTGTCGCGCAATTTCCAAAAGGGTGTGTCCGAATACATCTTGGTATTTAGGTGGCTGATCACCCGTATCGGGCTGTATGATTTGGCCTGTTTCCGGGTCAAACTTGCCGGGTGCGTGGTAAGCAGTCTGGTGTTGTTCAGCCATCTCCAGTCCTTTGCCCTTCACGGTGAGTACATGCAGCAGTTGGAGCCCGGGCAAGCGTTTCAGACTGCGCAAAGTGTTCACCAAATAGATGACATCATGGCCATCGGCGGGGCCAAAATAGCGATATCCCAGACTCTGGAACCAATTGCTACCACCTAACAAGTAGCCCTTGATTCCATTTCCCAACTTGCTGAAGAAGCGGGTAATGCGGTTGGAGCTTTTCGACTTGAAGGTGAAGATATTCCACAGGCGGTTTTTAAAGCGGTTATAGGCCGGCGAGGCGGTGAGGGTGAGCAGATACTTGCTCATGGCACCAGTACTCTGGTCTATGGATATCTTATTGTCATTGAGGATCACTAACATGTTGACATCTCGGTAGGCAGCTTGGTTCATAGCTTCGAAGGCCATGCCACCGCCAATGGCGCCGTCTCCGATGACCGCAATATGGTTGCGTTGCTTGTCGCCATTCAGCTTGGCGGCCATGGCCATGCCCAGCACCGCCGATATGGATGTGGAGGAGTGACCTGTTCCGAAAGCATCGTACTCGCTCTCCTCGCGACGCGGGAATCCACTGATGCCATGGTAACAACGATTGGTATAGAACTGATCCTTGCGACCCGTCAGAATCTTATGGCAGTAGGCTTGATGCCCAACGTCCCACACCAACTTGTCGTTAGGCGTGTCAAATACATAATGGATGGCCACGGTAAGTTCCACAACACCCAAGCTGGAGCCCAAGTGCCCCGGGTGCTCAGCCGTCTGCTCTATGATAAAGCGCCGAAGCTCCTGGCACAGGTCAGGGAGCGCCTCAACTGGGAGTTTGCGCAAATCTTCAGGGGTTTGTATCTGATCCAAATATGACATTCTATTGCTTGAGCATTCGTTGGTAGAAGTTCACCAACTGTTCTTTAATGAGTTCATCATTATGATGTACCGAGATAAATTCACGGGCATTTTCGCCAATAATGGAGCAGAGATCGGGCGTGGCCACGCACTTGTTGATGACCGACACAAACTCCTCAGGCGTGTCGGCAATAAAGAGGTGCTTGCCATTCTCCACATCAAGACCTTGCGCCCCTACCGTGGTGGTGACAATCACTTTCCCCAAGGCCATACCTTCAATGATTTTCACCCGTATGCCGCTACCTGAAAGCAAGGGCACCACCATAATATCATGGTCAAGCATGAATGCATTGGCATCGGGAACAGCACCCGCCAGCACTACATTGCGGTCGTCACGGTGATAGAACTTGTCAGGTATATGATGCCCCGCTATAGTGAATGTAAGATCAGGCTGCTCCTTCAATATTTCAGGCCATACCTCATCCAAAAACCATTCGATTCCCTCCACATTGGGACTCCAGTTCATGCTGCCCAAGTGAAAAATGGAAGGCTTGTCTGACGGAATGTAGTCATCTACTTCATCATAGTTATCCAAGTCGATACCAAAGGTGAGGACTTCACCCTGTGTGGCAGGATACAAGGCATGAAAATAGTTATAGTCTGGCGCGGAGATGGTAAGATAGCCATCCACCGAGTGTAAGATTTTGCGTTCAATACGCTCCAGCTGACGCGCATTAATCCTATACATGATCTTCTTGATAGGATTACACTCGTTTTGAGCCAATCGTTCCCAAATCTCATGCTCAATATTATGCATTCTCATCACCACGGGCGCGTGGGCTTGCTTCCTGACCACAGAAATATAGGGCATCATATAGATGGATTCTATATGAATAATGTCGAATTGTTCACGGCTCAGAATCTGCGTCAATAGGGCAACCATATGCTTGGAATAGAATCGGCTGATATGATAGGATGAAGCTGTAAAAAGGCTCTTGAGGGCATCAATCAGATGTGGGGTCGTATCCACAAATACCGACTCAAAATGGGTCTTCTGAAGATAGTCCACAGGGAAGGACTTCAATTCTACGGGATGTTTGGGGGTCTCTATCGCTACAACCTTCACCTCATGGCCACTCTTCAGCAGCATGTCTGTGATATTATGGATGGCTACGCATCCTCCATCTACTAATGGGAAAGGGGGTTTATGACACAGTTGTAATATTTTCATGTCGCTTTTTAAAGATCTTAAGATTTTTAATATTCTCTATAAATCTCGCATAGGTTTCAGGGGAGAGCACCGACGAGTCTGTAGTGGCATGATAGGTAAGGAAGATGCATATAGGGAGCAAAATGAACGAGGAGAGCCACATGCCGAACCATACGGGCAGGGGGCTACTTTTGGAGAGTTTTTCGCCAATAATGGAGATCGCAAAATAGAAAGTAAAGAACACAACAGTGATGACCAAAGGGATGCCGATGCCACCTTTGCGGATTATGGACCCGAGGGGGGCACCTATGAAGAAGAATAGGAGGCAGGCCACAGCAAGCGTGAACTTACGATAGAACTCAATTTGATAGTTCCAGAGCTGGTGAGTCCGGTAATTTACATCTTGGTTGTTATAGTTGATAGCATAAATCATATTGCGGGAACCATGTTCGGCCAACTGATAGACACGGGCCTGGAACTCTTCGCTGTAATTGGCCAGCATTGGCACTTCGGCAGTGGAAACGGTATCTATATGCTCATTAGGAAGTACAATGACATTGAAGAAAAACAGGCTGTTTAAAAAGATGTTGGAAGCATTGTGGTTTTCATCCATAATCAAAGCCTTGGCTGAATCAATCTGCTCATTCAATTGCCTGATGGAAAGTGCCGTTGAGTGGCCTTCATAAAAACTGGCGTCAGAATTCTGAGGCGAGAAATCCGACATATCAAAGCGTTTATACTGCTTCTCGAAAGTGGCGCGCATCAACGGATAGTGGGTTCTGGAATCGTAATTTCCGCGCGTCACCGACGACTCGTCCCAACTGGAACCATTATAGAGTGTGAAGAGGAGATACTTCTTGTCGGGCGTCACTTCCATAGTGCCTTTCTCTGCGGAGGTCACATTGATATTACCTTGATGTTTGGAGTGGTCGTAAATCAGGATGTCCTTAATGGTCACTCCATCGGGCATCTTCTTGCCCACGCGGATGGCGTAGTTGTCGATATCGGTATAGAAAACGCCCTCCGTGATATTGAGGGCTGGCTTCTGTTCCTGAATATCGAAGAGGAGCATCTTGAGCTTGACAGTAGCCCGGGGAATCACATCGTTGGAAACCTCAAAGGCTATGCAGCCAATGAGCAGCGACATGATAGCCAGGGGCATCATCATACGACGGGTGGAGATGCCTGCCGACTTGAGGGCCACGATTTCCGATCGCTCACCCATATTGCCGAAAGTCATCAGCGAAGCAAGTAGCACAGCCAATGGAAAGGCCATGGAGGACAACGTTATCGAGGCATAGAACAGCAGCTTTAAGAGCACACTTATCTCCAAGCCTTTGCCAACCAGCTCATCGACCCACTTCCACAAAAATTGCATCAGCAGCACGAAGAGTGACACAAAGAAGGTCAGCACAAAAGGACCCAGAAAGTTCTTGCACAGATAACGATCGGTAATTTTCACAGCCAGTGATATCGGTTAGTAATCGCCGAGAGTGGCAGGGAGTTGAGCCAATGCGGCAGCGGCCTGCTCGTCGTTAGGCGGGGTGCCGTGCCACTTGTGTGTGCCCATCATGAAATCCACACCCATGCCCATCTCCGTCTTCATGATGATGGCGATAGGCTTGCCGTTGTGTGCCAGTTTCTTGGCCAGTTTCAAGGTGGTCACCACCGACTTCATATCGTTACCGTTCATCTCGAGCACGAGCCACTTGAAAGATTCCAACTTAGCACGGAGATTCCCGAGACTGTTCACACTATCAACCGGACCGTCAATCTGTTTGCCATTATTGTCGATAGTCACAATCAGATTATCAACCTTGTTGTTTGGGGCAAACATGAAGGCTTCCCAAACTTGTCCTTCCTCCAATTCGCCGTCGCCGGTGAGGGCAAAGACGAGGTTAGGGTCGTTGTTGGCTTTCTTGGCGAGGGCGGCACCGATAGCCACTGAGACGCCCTGCCCGAGCGAACCCGAGGCAACGCGCACGCCAGGAAGCCCCTCCACTGGAGTGGGATGGCCCTGCAAACGGGTCTGGTACTTACGGAAAGTGTCAAGCTCGGATATAGGGAAATAGCCTCTACGTGCCATCACGCTGTACAGAACTGGAGAGATATGTCCGTTGGAAAGGAAGAACATATCCTCGCCCACGCCCGACTGTTCGAAAGCATCCGGCTGGATATTCATAATCTCAAAATAAAGAGCCGTCAGAAAGTCGGCACATCCAAGGGAGCCGCCTGGATGGCCCGATTTGGCACCATGCACCATTCTAATGATATCACGGCGCACTTGGGTGGCAACGGCTTGTAAATCTTTAATTTCCATAATAAAGATATAAGAGGGTTATTATTCTATTGATGAAGAGATCTTCTGGGCTATCTCAGCAAACTCCTCAGAAGTAAGCTGTACGCGGGGGCCTTTGAAGTCAAGGTCTCCCACCCCATTAATAGGTACCAGATGAATGTGGGTATGTGGCACGTCGATGCCAATCACAGCCACGCCAATGCGCTGGCAAGGCATAGCCTTTTCCACACCCCGTGCCACCTTCTTGGCAAAAACCATCATCTTGCCCAGCAACTCATCCGGAAGATCAAAGATATAGTCGTTTTGCAACTTGGTGACCACGAGCGTGTGACCCTTAGCCAGCGGGGAGATATCCAGAAAAGCAAAGAAGTTTTCGTCTTCGGCAATCTTATAGCAGGGAATTTCTCCCTTAATGATTTTAGTGAAAATAGTATCTTCCATAATTGAGAAAAAGAGTTCATTAACGGGAAACATCCAAAATTTCAAAGTCCATAGCACCAGCAGGGGCCTGCATGGTGACTATATCGCCCTTAGTATTGCCAATGAGGGCTTTGGCCAAAGGACTGGAGACGGAAATCTTGCCAGCCTTCAGGTCTGACTCAGACTCAGGCACAATGGTGTACGTCATCTGTGCGTTGGTCTTTACATTCTTGACTGTCACGATAGAGTAGATGAGCACCTTGCTAACATCAATCTTTGTCTCGTCAATAATACGAGCCTTGGCAATAAGGTTGCGAAGATTAGCAATTTTTAGTTCCAAAAGCCCTTGAGCCTCCTTGGCAGCATCATATTCGGCATTCTCGGAAAGGTCGCCCTTGTCGCGCGCTTCCGCAATGGCCTGCGAGATTCTCGGTCTCTCAACCGATTCTAACTGCACGAGCTCCTGTTTCAGAGCATCTAATCCTTCTTGAGTATAATACTTAATATCGTCCATGTATTTGAATTTATATTACACAAAGAAGAGGCTTTTTACAGCCTCTTCTTTTTAGGTATAAAAGAATGTTTGGTTTACAATGTGATTTTGATACCCATGAGGTGGTTACCACGCCATTTTGAGGTGAAGCGATACGCATAATCAATATAGATTCTGGCACCCGTGTTGCCTTTCTTCAAAGGAATAACAGCTGTAGCACCTACAGACGGTCCTAAGAAGAAAGAGTCACCGTTCACGAGTATAGTGGAGACAACCTCATTGGTAGAGTAGTCAGTGGAAGTCTTCTTGGTGAAACTCTCCAGAGAATAGCCACCACGGATCATGAAGTAGTTCATGAAACCATACTCCAAGCCAATGGCAAAGATATCGCGGGAGTAGGAGTTGGCGGTGAAGGCACCCATCAAAGTGATTCTGTGGGCAGCCTGATCACGGGTCAGACCCTCATTCTTTCTATCATCTTTGGACATTTCAGCGTACTCACCTCCAAAGAATAGGAAGTCGTAGGATACACCGATTGTCAACAAGGAAGGCATTTCGAATTCTGCAGAACGGCTCTGCAAGGTCTGTTCAAAACTCGTACCGATAGCAGTACCACGAGCGGCGAGACCGTCACCCTTATAGCTCATTGGAAGACCGATATTTTTCAAGGTGACACCGATTCTGAAGTTATCGTACGCACCAGCGGTATATTGGATACCGGCATCGAGGGCAAAACCAGTGGCGTGGGCATCAGAAATACTTTCCGTGATAATCTTCACGGTAGCACCGCCTTGGATGTAGTGGTTGAACTTCTTGGCATAGTGCAGACCAATATAGGTAAGGGTAGGACTGAAGGTACCCAAACCACCTTCGGGCTGACCCACGGTAGTTCTTTCAATATCTCCAAAGCCCATGGAGAAGAAAGAAAGACCGATGGTACCGAAATCCTTCTCGCGGCCAATATGCTGAGCAAAAGCCATTGCATTGATGTTGATACCACAATTGGAACCAACGAGATATTGGGTGCGGTTAAAGGCGAAGGATGTTTTGTCCACAAAGGAAAGACCAGCCACATTAGAGTAAACGGATTCGAGACCACGGATTTCTGCAACACCTGCATTGGCATAACCACTGGTACGAGCCCAAGGGTCAATCATCAGATGGGAGGCGCCAGCCTGACCGGAACGGTCTCTATTACCTGCCAGTACGTTATAAGACGTACTGACAGATATAAGAGCAACTAATGTGCAAATTATTAATGATTTATATAAATTTTTCATATTCTCGCTAATTTTATGGTATTAATAATTTTAGAAACCATTCAAGTCGGTAGGACGCATTGAGCAGAAGAACTTCAGGGTACGCTCACCAATGCCGTCAGCCTTCACGTGAATGATGTACACGCCGCTGGCGATTGGGATGTTGGCATGGTTCTTCAGATCCCACTGAACAAATGAAGTTGCAGCATCACCTTTCGTAAGGGTTCTAATCAGAGTACCATTAACGGTGTAGATGGAGATTGTACACTTAGCCGGGAGATTCACAATACGTACGTAGTTCTCCAAAGCAGTGCTCTCGTATTGCGAGAATCCGTAGTAAGGATTCGGTACAATATTGATCTCGTCAAGTAAGGTCTGCATTTCTTCAACTTTCTCCACCTTATTAGGAGTGAGGTTCTTCGTGGTGAAGGTATACATCGGATAACCGGCATTCTGATCTGCATTAGGTGCTTCAGAAGGATCCGTGTACCAACGGGAAGAATATCTCAGGTAAGGACGGGAAACGCGTAATTTGATCTTGACATCAGAAGACATCCATTTGTCTTCCTGGTTCATGGCCGGCATAGGAATACTGGTCCACATCACATTGTTGAACAATTGCATCTTCAACTGGTGACGCAAGTTGCTGGCAAGACCAGTTTGTGCCTCCACCTGGGAGAATTTGGCTTTCAGCCACTGACATTGATCGTAAGGACCGCATTCATACCAAGGATAGTAACCTCCGTTATATTCGAAGTAATTACCATGGGTGGTCCCGTTAGAGTTAGTCGTTTGGCCATTATCGTTGTAGTTACGTTGACGGGAAGTATTTCTATAAATCATACTACAAGTGCTACCGGAGCTACCGCAAACATATACATAATGACGACCACCATTGAGCGGCTCACCAAAGGTGACGCTGTACACATCGCGGAAGGCGTTGTAAGTTGACATATTCATCGGGATAGGCTCGCCGGTTTCTTCATCAAGGATAAGCTCACCAGTCTGCATGTTTTTATAGAAAGCATACACATTGGTCGGATTAAAGAGCATGTCGTTACCATTGTTCAACTCATCAAGTGAGTTCTCGGCAAACATGATGTTCAAACGCTCACCAGTTTCCACATTGATAGCGTAGCCAGGGAACCAACCGAAACCAGTGGTACCGGAGTTGTCAGGATTACCCTTTTTGTCAACAGACGGAGCTTTCTTCGGCTCATGACGCAGGTTACGATAAATCTGGCCATTGAACTCTTGCTCAACCATGTAGTTGTCAGAAGCAGGAGCACCACCAGCCTCAAGCACTAAAGCTCTGGTCCACAAATTGGTATCAGAAGTCAAAACGATATCCACAGAATAGAGGTTGGTCAAGGTTTGGTTGTAACCAGGGTTATAGGCACTTGCAGCCAAAGCGTCGAAGTGGTAGTTACGATTGACAGGTCCAACACCATCCTCAATGTATTGTTCATCGGGTTGCAAGTAGCAAGCCTTAGGACCACCATCATAAGGTGAACTCATCATATAAGGTGCCCACAAGCCATCGATAGCGTCCTCGAACTGTTGGTTAGGATCAATGAAGGCACGAACGTGATAGTTATCATCCAAGGTGCCGGAAGGCATCAAATAGAAGTTATCCTCAGTACGCCATAGCATATAGTTGGTTTCCGCACCATTATTGGCGCCATCGGTGTCCCATCTGGCCGTACCGACCTGCTGGCCGGAACGAATCCAGTTGGCGGGATAGTCACCTTCCATATCAGCCACACCGCCTAACCAAGCGTAATCACCATCGTATTCAATGGAAGAGCCTACAAGGTCAGGTTGTGCATAACGAGCCAAATTCACATAAGAATAACCAGCGGGTGTAGCTTTTATATAATCATCCAAGTTCTTTTGATAGATCTTGAAGTTGTCGTTGTTAATTCCGATGGAAATACCCAAATCAAGGAAGAGCTCCTCATTAGTCATGCTGATAGGCATAGCGGCGGTATCCACACGGTCAATGCCAAGCTCGGCAAGTTCTTCGTCGGAGATCTCATCAGAAATACTCAATACCCAGATAGTCTCGTCGTTTACATCTTGAGACACATCGTTGGGTAATAATTTAATGGTATAGTCGTAAGGTTTCACTTGCAACGGGTCAACAACCTTAATATCCAAAGGACCATAGTTGTTTTTATATTGCAAATTGTTATAGGTATTATTGGCAAGGATATTCTGTATAGACTCATCCGTCAAATCCAAGAAGAAACCACCGTTGCCTTGGCCCTCAATACGGGTAATCATAGGCTGGTCACCATAAGCGGCATTTAAGAGATTCTCAACAGATTTGTGCGGAATAGCAGTATAGGTGTGGATGTTACGACGACCTGCAAGGTAAGGAGTGGCCTGGCCATCAAGGTAGTCGGCGTCCATCTTGAATTCTTTATATTGGTTGTAACCATACGCAATCACCAAGAAGTAGTATTCTTTATGGTTTACTAAATTCTTGTTGGTACCGGTTGCAAACTTGTCTTCCGTGATGCGGAAAGAGTGGGAGATACCTTGGTCAGCACCATTGACCATCTCAGTAGCCACGGAAGAACCAATAGCTTCATTATAGATCCAGTTGACGAGCTGACCTGCACCATTAGCAATATCGCATTGAGCAATAAGAATAGCCTTGCTAGCATCATTCAAGTCAGTAACGCTCACTGAAGAATTCTTCAGTTGGTAAATCTGATAGCCTTCGAACTTATATTGACGTTGTTCGGTGGTCAAGGAGTCAAGGATAGTGACAGGCACATCGCGAGAGAAGACAATAGTGTCTGGTTGACCATCTTGAGTGTAGGCAAATGTGGTATCATATTCAGTCACATACTCGGTGGAGGTAAGTGTCTTGGTGATTTGAGGGTCGAGTTCCACGTAAGTCTCATGATAGTTGTTGCTATTAGGATCTTCGTTGGAGAGATAGATAATCAACTCGTTCTCCAGTTCGCGGATGGTTACATCAGGGGCGTCAGGGCCGTCAAGGGTCTTGAAGCAGTTCTCGAACAGAGATTGACACTTGTCATCAGCGATTTTGAGGAGGTCGAGAGAAGCTATGGCACCACCTTGGGAGGCACGTGCCCATGGAATACCGACCGTAATATAGTTCACAGAACCAGGTTTCAAGGTGAAAGGTCCGGCAGACTCAAGGAAACGACGGTCGTAGGGCGCGTTGTTCACATTGTACTCAGTCCAACCGTCAGCACCATATTGGGTCGGGTTAGGATCGATGCCCTTGGTACCCCAGTTACAAACATCGGAAAGGGCCGGGAACATGAAGTCACACTCAGGGCCATTACCGCCGGTAGATTGGTGGGCGTTACCACCATAACGCATTTTAGTATTATCTTTCCAAATACCTCTCAGGTAGTTATAATATTCGAAAGCCACGCTCGGGTCACCATTATAACCATCGCGATTGTCATGATACACAAATCTTCTCATACCGAAACGCTCGTTATCCACAATGCTATCACCAAAGTTCACACCGTTGATGGCCATTTGGTCAAGTTCATAAGCGCTGTTGAGGAATTTGTCGCAATAGCCGGCATATTGAGCACTGTCAGAGTAGAATTTTGGATTATCACGGTTATCGGGATCCATGTAAGGACCTTGGAAGAAGTCAACACCTACCGCTGGAGGTTGGTCACCGTAGGCCCAAATTTGGCCGGTACCATCAACGTTAGAACCGTTGTAGCAATAACCAAGACCACGGCCCACATCACAACCGATGTAGTCATCGTTTGCGTAACCCAAATCGGGGTCAACCCACTGGGAGAAATATGTTTGGGTCAAAGTATAGGTTGAACGGTTGATAATTTCATAGGAGTAGAACGTCATGTTATTAAGGTCATCGTTGGTAGAAAAACCGAAGCATTGACCACGGATTTCAAGACCGATAGGAGAACCTTTGGACTCAGTGTGAGGGCCTGCGTTATCGTTGAAGATCCAGTAGAGTGTTTCATCACCCTTCAACACATGGTCGGCATAAATCATACCGTTGGAGTTACGCCAATCAGTACCATAGTAATAGATATCCTCTGGGGTTCTGGGCAGAGCGTGTTGTGCTGCCAATGCGATGTTGTCCTCAGTCCAAGGACAAAGGTCATTGTTAATGTCATAGTAAGGATAGTCACCATTTTCGGGATCATACTCACCGTTTTCATTAACATCCTTGAAGGGGGCGAGGTAGTAAGAATAACCCTCATCGCCATGAGCAGGATAGTTGGCAATGTCGGCGGGCATGACATAACCAGAGGTGTTGTAGCCACTGATGTGTTGGTCAACCTCGGCACGGGTCACTCGGAAATGTTTGTCGAACTTGATACACTCAGACTGTGTGGTACTGGCACCCGTGATTTTCAACGGACCGGGCCAGTAGTCATCACCTATCTGTCTGAAACGTACGGCAGCCAACTTCAACTGACCGTTGACATCGTAACCACCGATCCACAAACCGGCAGAGAACATGGAGGTCTTACCAGATCCAATAGGGACCTCATATTCAGCAGTTTCCTTAAACCACATCGTACCACCAGTCTCGATGTACGCACGTACATTGTTCACCGTAAGTTCGTTAGAGCTACTAGCAGGAAGACAGGTAGCTGACTCGTCCTTCGGTGCGGAAGATTTCCGGATCACTCCCTTCGTTTTCTCGGCTTGTACGGTACTGAATACCATACAGACCAAGAGGAGTGTCAAACTAAGAACTTTGTTTATATTTTTCATCTCGTTTATATTTTTTTCAAATTGTTAGAAAGAGAATTGAACACCTAAACTTGCACGGATAGGACGGCTATAGTTGTAAGGATTTTTCACACGCATGGTATAGTACCAAATGTAAGAATCCACATATACTTGGGAGTTGATAGCTTGTTGATACTCTGCAGCAGAGAGGTAACCATCATCATCCGGGTTGCCGGTATAGTCGTAAACAGAAATCACATTCTTGAAGTTGAAGAGGTTCTGAATATCAAGATAGATAGTCAGATAACCGGGTTTAGCCTTCTTAGCATTTCCGTCTTTGTCCTTGGCATTCTTGTTGAAGGTGAAAGCGAAGGTCTTGTCAATACGAAGGTCGGCTTGGAATTGCCATGGTTTGTTGGAACCGTTGATAGTACCGGAGAGCTGAGAAGCGGTACCTGACACGATTGTAGAGAATGGAGTACTGGAACGGGTGTAAGGAGTACCTGAACCGGCGGTGAACAACAAGGAAAAACCAGTGTTGGCCAACCATTGAATCTCTTTGGTGGTAGGAGTGCCATCTGCGCCCATGATAGTTTTCTCTTTCTTCGGGCCTTCATAAGCAGCACCGCTCTCGAAACGATAGTCCAAGTTAACACCAATTCTATGTCTTTGGTCGAATGAAAGGTTGGTCAGTGTTCTCAAGTTAGGCTGACCGGCAGCCAAAATGTTCAGCTGGGAAGTGTTGCTGGAACCAGTACCCTTTGCAAATTGAAGGGTGTAGTTGGCAGAGAGGGTCAGGTTCTTAGTTCTGTTCATTCTGTAAGAGAAGGTGAAACCTTGAACGGTACCGAAGTCTATGTTCTGATAAGAATAATAAGTATTCGGATATGCGCCAGAGAAACGGTAAGCCTGAATTTGGTTACGTTTCTCAGAATAGTAAGCACTGATACTGATTGCAGACTTGGCACCAACCTTCTGACGGAAACCGATTTCATAGTCGATACTCTGTTGAGGCTTCATGTTCGGGTTGGAGATAATATCGCTGGAAGCATTTCTCTTGGAGATAAAGAGATAATCAACCGGAGAAATCTGCAAATTGGTAGGACGGGAAGTAATGATGTTATAGTGAGCATAGAACAAAGAGTTGTCATTCACATTGAAAGAGAATGATATACGAGGCATCACAGACCATTGTGCTTTGTAATCGGTGAATGCGGAGGACTCTACTTTTGTGATAGAGTTGATTTGGTCAATCTCATTTTTGAGGATAGGGCCATTCACGTAGAGGGAGAGTTCAGTTTCAGGGTCAACCACAAGGGCACCTGTTGCATCATACCAATTGTCTCCGTTACGATAACCCACGATGGAGGAGGAGTTGAAGCCATCACCTTGGATGTCGGCCTCGCTCAAATAGGTGTCAACACCTTGATAGTACACAACCCAGTCATCTTCAACGTTACCGGCGAAGGCGATGTTACTGTTCAAATTGGCAAGGTCTCTAACCGTATAGGCCTCGCGGAACAAATACGGGTCTTTCAACACGGATTGGTTGGCGTCGAAGCGGTCAACACGCAAACCGATGTTGAACAAGAGGCTTCTGATAGAGAATTTATCCTGCAAATAGAAGGCCATATAAACAGGCTCATAAGCACCGATAGAGTAGGTTTTCTGTCCATCAGAACCTACAGCGTTGAAGAAGTCGTCAATAGTGGTTTTCTTCTTGTTGATCTTGCCTGTATAATCGTAGCCATAATAGCTTACCAACGGGCTTACACCGGAAGAGGTACCCAGCAAGAGCTCCTCAGCAGAGAACATATCTACGCTAAAAGTACTGGGATCGTAGCTGTCGATATCCAACCAATCGTCACCATCAGGATTCAAACCCAAAGATTGACGAAGGTTTCTGTCAAATACAGTCTGGTCGCTCAAACTAACCAAGCGGTTGTAGTCAACCCAGAAATTTTCGCCATCATTCCAGATAATATAATTGTCTTTGTCCAACTCAGAAATGTGGTAGTTGGCTTCATTTCTCATAAGGGTCCACAAGGAAACAGGTCCGATACCATAGCCACGATAGGTCAGTTTCTCAAAGTCGTAACCGAATTTCAATTCGTGGTTCTTGAGAGCCATAGAGATGCTGGCCTTCACACCAAACTGTTCGGTCTGAGACTTGCTATATCCGTTATAGACGACGCCGGGGGATTGGTACATGGAATATACGGAGGAGGGCTGGTCACCATTTCTCAGGGCACCGAAGGTCTGATAAATCGTGAGGTCATAGGGGAAACCCTCATAGTAGTTGCGATAGATGTCCTCAACAGGGAATTGATTGATAAAGTTGAGGGTGTATTGAGACAGAATCGGGTTCACATTGAAATTGGGGTTCACGCTGAAAGTCACGAGAGAGTCGTACCAGCCATTGAACTCATAAGCGTCATAGAGGTAAACGGAATCGTTGAGACGCAATTCTTGGTTATAAGAATAGCTTCTGGCCTTCTGGGTCTCAAATTTACCTACATAACCATATTCAAAGATTCTGTCTTTATGCTCGTTTGAGTAAGAGTAGCCATTCACGCGGGTGTAGTTGACATTGATGTCATACATGATGTTCTTCAAAACGGCGTTGGCTGCGGTATCGGTAAAGGCTCGATGGTTCAAACGGGCGTTAAAACGCATGGTTGACTGAGTGGATACAGGGTTATAGGAGTTGTTGAAAAGTGCTTGGGTAGAGCTCCAAGACTTGCCCTTCAAATATTCGTAGGAACCGCCCAATGAGAGTTTCATGTTGTGGTTTTTACCCAGCATGAAGTCAAACTTGAGTTGTCCGAGGTAATCCCATGTGCCGGCATTCTTTCTTACGCGCTCTTTGTGGAAAGACTCGCTGGTGAGGTAGCAGGCTTCCTGATACCAAGCACCATATTCAGAGGTGCTATAACGCAGAGGATTCTGGATCAAGGCTTCGATTACATCATCGTTGGCCATCCAGGTACCTCCGCGGGCGGGAGATGCATCATGGTCATAAGAAACCTCACCACTAAAAAGGAAACCGATACGGGCCGGGTCGGATTTCTTCCTGCCCTTCAAGATAGGACCAGAGAGGGAAACAGCGCCCAAGAAGTTATTGTATCCGTCAATGGAACCACGCAACTCCACGGAACCATGAAATTCACGAGGAGCAGACTTGGTGGTAATCACTGTGAAGGAGGTACCGTCACCGAACTCGGCGGGGATACCACCCTGGATCAACTGGGCCTCCTCAATAGAAGACATAGACACGCTGCTACTACCACGGATGGTCACACCGTCCACAATCGTCTTTTGGCCATCGGAACGGTTACCACGCACACTGCTCATCTGGCCATCCACACCGGTTACACCTTCCAAACTGGCCAAGGCACCAGTCACAGAACGACCAGGGGTGGTTCTCAGGTTGTCACCTGTAATACGGGTGGCAGATGACGTACTACCTCCATCGAACACAGGCGCTTCATACGTGATATCCACCATGTCAAGCTCATTTGAGCAGTCAATGGTGAAGTCGATAAAGACAACTTGGCCGGAAGGAACCTGCACGCCTCTGATCAACTGGGCTTTCTTACAGGTCATCTGCGCATCGGCAAGCATGTCGTAAGTGCCTACTTCGACACCGAAAATCTGATACTCTCCTTTGTCATCTGACATAGCCATGTTCACATTCTTGTCACCAGTCTTCAGATAGACATAAGCGTAAGCCAAAGGCTCGCCTACCTGATCTTTGACTACACCTTTGATGGTGGAAGTCTGTGAAAATGCCATGCTTGAGAAAAGAAGGATCACTCCAAGAGTTAAGAGTAATTTTTTAATCATAGCCTTTTTTTATATTAAACATTAAACTTTTTACCACATTATTTTAAGGGCGCTAAAATAATAAAAATATTGATGCACCCGACATTTTTCTCATTTTATTTCAAAATACTAATTGTCAGTTATATATATTTCCTCTTCAAAATTTCCGAAAATATGACTCCTTTGTAAATATCCTCTTCATCGAAGGTTAATTCCGCGTTAGAGGACTCCCCTTTATCTTTAAAGGCGGTGGATTTTTCGTCTTTGACAGGCGAAAAAGGCACACTATTCTCCGTTCTTGTCATGCCGACAGGTTGTTCGTCGGGGATCGTCTCATAACTGAAATATTCGCATGAATCGGTCTCAGGAGACGCTGAACCGACTGGATCGTACGCGACCGTATCTTCATCATCAGCATCTGGAAAATAAGGGTCTGGATCCACCGCTGGCCTCGCCTTCGGCTGCGCATTTTTCCCCTTCTTCACCAAAGAAATAATCTCAGGAATGAAAGAAAGCCCCATGATTAATATGAAAAAAAACAGTTCTTTCATAAGTAAAATAAAATAAATTGTATATATATTTATGTTTATGTTATATCATATAGTATTATATTGTTTTTCTTGTTCTTCTTTCGTTAACTTTGCCTTTGCGATACTTACATTCAAGTCGTAACCCACCAGCAGGATGATGGCATTCCAGTTAATCCACAAAAGTACAGCAAAAAGGGCACCCATAGAGCCATAAATCAAGTTATAGTTTGAAAAATTGGAAAAGTAAATATTCAAAACCCACAGCAAGATTACCATTGAGAGCGTTGCCATGGACGAACCAGCAGAAAAGAACTTGTAATTGGTCTTTTCAACAGGCGCAAGGTAGTATAAGATGCTGATCAAAAAATAGATAGCAAGATACGTAAACAACCACTTCACACCATGGACAGCAATATAATATCCTGTATTCGTACCGAATATATGCGTGTGCACGTAGCGCATAATGACGGATGCTGCAATAAAGAGGGCGATCACTACAATGATTACCACAAAAAAAACAATCATCACAAATGCGCTTAAAAGCAACTGTTTCACAAAATTGCGTCTCTCCTCGTTGAAATAGGAGGTGTTCATGGCCACCAGCAGAGAGTTAATCATTAAAATTGTGAAATATATACCCACAAGGAACATAAAGAAGGTAAGGGCCCCGTATTGGCGGGTAACCACTTCTGTGATCATGTTTTGGATGGCGGGCCACACGTAGGCAGGTATGGCTGACTCCAAAAAATCAAGTAGTGTTTGCTGAATATTATCTCCAAGATAGGCAATCACCGTGAAGAGTCCGATAATCATGGGGATAAGGGCGGCAAAGATGCGGTAGGTGATGGCGGCGGCGCGCTGGAAGACAACCCCTTTACCCAGCGACTGTATGAAAAAGCGCATCACATCGTACAACGGCATCTTCTGGAACCCGGGCAGTGTCAGGGTTTTCGACTTGTGCACCAATTTTCCCAAAACAGGCACTCGCTCCAAGTCTTCGCTCCATTCGTGGATCTTGTCGCTTATATTCTTGAAATTGATGAGCATTTAGTGGTGAATGATGGTCTTAAGACTAAGGTCGAGGCTATGGATTTGATGGGTAAAGGCACCGATGGAGATAAAGTCCACTCCTGTGGTCGCATAGTCGTGCAGGGTCTCATCGGTAATGCCGCCCGAGGCCTCGGTTTCATAGCGATGGTCAACCACCTTGATGGCCTCCAGAATCTGTTCGGGTGTGAAGTTATCGAACATGATGCGATGGATGCCTCCGTGGGCCATCACGCGTCGCACATCGTCAATATTGCGGGTTTCCACTTCAATACGGAGACTAAGTCCATGTTCTTTCTGGTAGGCAATGGCCCTATCAATAGCTTGTTCGATGCCTCCGGCGAAATCGATATGATTATCCTTGAGCATCATCATGTCAAAGAGTCCGATCCGATGGTTTTCAGCACCGCCCACCTTGACGGCATACTTCTCAAAGTAGCGCATGTTGGGCGTAGTCTTGCGTGTGTCGAGCAGGGTTACACCTGTGTCTTTCACCATCTCCACATAGGCGCGCACATTGGTGGCAATGCCACTCATACGCTGCATAAAATTCAGGATGGTTCGTTCTGCGGTCAGCATTTTTTGGGCCGATCCGCGCAATATAAAGACAATATCGCCCTGGTGTATCGCCGCCCCGTCTTCAATAAAACGCTCCATCCGAATATCTGGATCCATCTGGCGAGCAATCTCTTCTGCCACGTCCACACCACACAAGACGCCATCCTGCTTCACCAGCAACTTCATCTCACCTGGCACCTTGGGGTCCATGCACGACAAGGAAGAATGGTCCCCGTCGCCGATATCTTCGGCCAAAGACATCGATATCAACTGTTTCAAATGTTCGTTCAATTCCATTTTTTTACGATTATTTCAGGGGTTGACACCGTATTGCTTTTGTGCAAGGCTCTGTCCACCAAATAGCAGGAGAGCATAATAGTATCATACGGTGAGGAATAATTATTGATAAAGGTAGTGATGGTTATTTCGCCTTTGATGGCTTCGGGCACATTCTCGCTCAGGTGCGGCAGGCGGGCATGCAACGGGGTTGGTAGCTCCACTTCCGTCCATACCCCTTGCTGCTTTTCATAGTAGTGAATAAAGAAATTGTAGTAGTATTCTGAATCCAAGGAGAAAATCGGGGCGGTGTCGCCCTCGTCGATACCGATATCGCCGTCGCCATCCTCAAAGTAGATGACGAGGTCGGCCTGATTGTCCACCCCGGTACCATTGTCGATTTTATCGAGCCGCACAAACTCAATGCGAGGTTCCACAGGGAAAACCTCACGATGCCGACAACCGGAAAGGGTCAACAATGCAAAAAGCAATATGCAGAGCCAAAACCTCATACAAGAATTAGTCCATCAACACTTTCACACCATTCACAAAATCGATCGACTTCTGGATCAGTTCATGCATATAGGTGTCATTATCCACGAAGGGCACCACTTGGCGGAAGGCGGCCACAAACTCTTCAATAAATTGGGAGGACTTTAGCGGACGGCGGAACTCCAAAGCCTGGGCTGCATTCAGCAACTCAATTCCGAGAATCTTCTCTAAATTATTGACTACTATATAGCACTTGGTAGCGGCATTGGCACCCATGCTCACATGGTCCTCCTGACCTTGCGACGACTCTATGGAGTCGGTGGAGCAAGGCATCGTGAAGGCCTTATTCTGATTCACGATGGAGGCGGCGGCATATTGCGGGATCATGAAGCCGGAGTTGAGGCCGGGGTTCTTCACAAGGAAAGAAGGCAGCCCGCGTTTGCCAGAAATCAGCTGATAGATGCGGCGTTCGGAGATATTGCCCAGTTCGGCTACTGCAATGGTCAGGAAATCAAGCACCAAAGCCAGGGGCTGTCCATGGAAGTTGCCGGCGGAAATGACCAAATCCTCATCGGGAAAGACGGTAGGGTTATCCGTAACGGAGTTGATTTCGGTTTCGACTACATCCTGCACATGGGAGATAGCATCCTTGCTGGCGCCGTGCACCTGCGGCATACAGCGAAAAGAGTAGGGATCCTGCACATGCTCTTTGTGTTGGCAAATAATTTCAGAACCCTGCAACATGTTGTAGATGTGGGTGGCCGTGATTATCTGACCTGCATGCGGACGCACGAGGTGTACGTTGATATTGAAAGGGCTCAGACAACCGTCAAAAGCCTCCAAGGAAACAGTACCGATAATATCGGCCAACCAGGAGAGCTTCTTGGCCTTGATAAGGAGCCAAACAGCATAGGAACTCATGAACTGGGTCCCATTGAGCAGCGCCAGTCCCTCTTTAGACTGCAGCGTGATGGGCGCCCATCCAAACTTCTCATTGATAACGGAAGCTGGATATTTTTTGCCTCTGTAATAAACTTCACCCATGCCGATGATAGGCAAACTGAGGTGAGCCAACGGGGCCAAGTCGACGGAAGCGCCCAGCGAACCTTGCTGATACACCACCGGATATACACCTTTGTTGTAAAAGTCAATCAGACGTTGCACAGTGGCTAACTGAACACCAGAGTGACCATAGGATAGGGACTGTATCTTCATGAGCAGCATAAGTCGCACGATTTCCTGAGGCACTTCCTCCCCCACCCCGCACGCGTGGGAAATCACAAGATTGCGTTGTAGCGTGGAGAGATCCTCCTTGGAAATACTGCGGTTGCAAAGGGAACCAAAGCCGGTCGTCACTCCATAGATGGGCTCCTTCTCGGTATCTGTCTTCTTGTCCAGATAGGCGCGACATTTCTGGATGGCGTCAATAGCCTCCTGTGACAATTCTATTTTCTGATTCCGGTCAAGCATCTTGGAAATATGCTCAATGCTCAAGAACTTAGTAGAGATTTTGTGTCTAGTCATATGCAAATATTAATAATTATTACCCTAAAAACAATAAGCGGGCAAAGATACAAAAAACGATGAATAATTAATATTTTTGCCCCTTTCAAAAGTTTTGCATCATACTATAAAAATCACACTATGTACAGTCAAGATTTTTGAATTAGGAAATGCCAACAGAATATCGGCAGGATGATCGCTCTTTGCCAACGTTATGTGTCTGATAAACAGCAAGCTGAAGATCTTGCGCATGAGGCATTTCTGCAATGTGTGGAAAGGGCGGACACCTTCAAGGGTCTTGGTAGTTTTGAAGCTTGGATGATGCGTGTCACGGTCAATACCGCATTGCAGCATCTACGTCAGGCACAACATTTTGTTCATCTTGATGAAATTCATATTGAATTTGACGTAGCGGAGGCATAGGTCACGGCACGGGTTCACGAGGATTGGTCAAACAGATCAACACCACCATCAACGAAGAAGGACAAATGGCCGTGGAAGTGCATGTAATGGCCGATGGAACTGTCAGCGAAGCGCGCATCATCAACAACTCAAAAGGCAGGACTACCATCTCAAACACCTATATCCAGCAACAATGCATCCGCGAGGCCTACAAAGCCAAGTACAAAGCCGGGAAAGAAGAGTTGAGAATCATCCTGTTCAAGTCCTAATTAGATTATAGGATAAATCCTTATTCGCAAATAATTACAGCACCACCACCTGGGGCAAGGTCGATGGTAACTTTGCCATTAGTAGGCAAATCCATGCGTTTCTTCCGGTAATCAACACCTTTGCGATGTGCATTCGGACCATCCACAAACATTGTTAATTCGCCACCACGCACACCCAAAGCCGACAAATCAATTTCAATAGTGCGTTTGTTCCAATCAGTAATGGCGCCTATGTACCAGTTGCTTCCTTTACGCTTGGCGGTGACCACATATTGTCCGACCATCCCATCCAACACCCGTGTTTCGTCCCACACAGTCGGAACACGAGCGATAAATTCAGCGCACTCCGGCTCCTGCAAGTAAGCAGTGGGCGCATCGCACAACATTGCAAAGGGCGCATCGAAAATAACATATTCAGCCAATTGGCGGCAGCGCGTGCCTTGACTCATTGGGTCGCTCCATACGGGGGCATAACACCATTTGGCGGCATTCTTCATGGCACCCTGCGTAAAGTCCATGGAACCAGCCAGCATCCTGATGAAGGGAATTGTCACCTCATAGGCTACCATATCCACATCGGCACTCACCCACTTGCATTGTTCCAAACCAAAGACCCCTTCATAATTCAGAACATTAGGATAAGTCCTGCTCAGGCCTGTGGGCTTGTACGCGCCATGAAAATCAACGAAAAGATGAAACTTGGCAGCCGTAGCGGCCATACGCTCGTAAAAATCGACCACAATTTGGTCGTCTCTGTCCATAAAATCCACCTTGAAGCCCTTAACCCCCATATCGGCATAGTGTTTGCAAACCTTTTCCATGTCTGAGTCCATAGCGGCATACCCAGCCCAGAGTACAATACCCACGCCCTTGGAAGCGGCATAATTCACCAGCATCGGCAAATCTATTTCCGGTACAACTTGAAAGAGGTCGGCCTTGCCATTCACTGCCCAACCTTCATCCAGAATCACATACTCAATGCCCGTCTTCGCGGCAAAGTCAATGTAGTATTTATAGGTCTCATTATTAATTCCTGACTCGAAATCCACGCCCCAAACGTTCCAATTGTTCCACCAATCCCAGGCCACCTTGCCCGGCTTAATCCAAGTTACATCATCCACTTTGGAAGGCTCAGCCAAGAGAAACACGAGATCATTGTCCACCAACTCTTTATCTTGTTTGGCGACAGCAATCACGCGCCACGGGAAAGCGCGCGAACCGACGGTTTTGGCAATGTAGTCTTCCCGTTGTTCCACCACATATTGCAGATTATTATGACCGCCTTGGCTCCATGTCTTCGGACGGGGTGCGAAGAGTCCCACCAACGCATTGCCTTCTGTATGCTTGAGATACATGCCCGGATAGTCATGCAAATCGGCTTCCGTGATGACCGCCATACGCACATGGGGGCGACTCATGTGCTCCCCGTGAGGAATGTACCCCTGCGCCACCAACATAGGCAGAAACGCCAAGCGGTCACCAGCCATGTCAGCCAACAGAATTTTCTCGTATGTGTTCTCAAACGATGTGGCAAACTGCTCCGAAAAATCACCATTCACTGCGGGCTTACGGTTGACATAGGGCACATAAGCCTCCGTCTCCGTGAACCGT
>CALDIA010000138.1 GCA_937901455.1 uncultured Bacteroidales bacterium
CCGTTAATCATGCGGATGGCTCGCTCACACTCGGCAATCTGTCCGTGTGTGTCGCAGCCGAAACGGATGCGTCGGTCTATCCACTTGACTTGTGCCAGCAGTCGGGCGAAGCGGTCATCCACCAGCCGGGCATCGAGTGCCTGGTTAAAATCCACACGGTAGCCGCGCTCGATGATTTTCTCCAACTGACTGATGGCATAGTCGCCTGCCGCGAGGATGTTGTTGTCCATGAGCACCAACTTCGTGCGGTCTTCAATCGCTATCTCGTCACAGTCCATGTAGGGGCGAATCCTGCCCTCCTTGCGAGGCACGACGCACCACGGACATTTGTTCGGACAGCCACGGGTGAGGAATCCGTAGGCCGTGTCGCTTGGGATGTTGGGGTAGATGGAGTAATCCGGTTGCAGTCGGTCAATCTCGTCGGGCAGTTGGCTGTGGATGTCGTAGCCTGTGCCACCATGGACGATGCGGTCGGCATCGTAATAGGTGAGGTCGTCGGGTGAGAAATTGAACACCTTTGACATATACACCACGTCGTAGTGCAGGAACGGCACAGCCCACTCCACCTCGTCGCCTTGCTGCCTGTGCCAGCGGGCAATCTTGCACAGCGCAAGGTTCGGGTAAACCGTTGCGCCCCATTTCTTCTTCTTGGCGTGTCCGTCGATGTCAACAAGTCCGATTTTCATTTCTCACACAGATTACACAGATAACACAGATTCACAGCTTGATGCCGAAATATTCCTCCAAAAACTCTTTGTAATTGGGGGGGGGTATGAGTGTATATCCGCTATTTAAGTCTTTCCACTCTTGTTGCTTATCACAATAAAACAAGTCGTGTACTATCTGAGCATAAACATCCTCGTGTTTTTTTACGGCGCAACTATCTGGATGCGAGTTTCGGAAAATCTTCCCATATCTCGCATACGCTTTTATCATATTCGGGTAACGCTTAAATTCCTCAATTCTTCTGCGTTTCGACATTAACGGACAACATAGGCATCCTAATCTTCGTTCAACGTGAAACAACCCTTTTTCATCGTAATATACAGGAGCACATTTGATTCCCCTGTCTTTAATAAATTGCTCCACGTCATCGTTAGTCCAATCTAATATAGGAAAATATTGACGCACTTTCTCGTCTTTGCTATATACTCTGCATTGTTCGGGTTCTTTGTATAATTTGGCTCGTTTCTTACTTTCTTCTTTCCTTACCCCAACGATGGCATAGTCCAACACTTTGTACTCTTTTAGATACTTACAACAAAACCTTCTAAAACGGGTTGGAAAACCAAACTTAGAAATAATGTCAAAAAAAGACATTCGTGAACGCAAAATTTCTGCTCCCATTACTTTTGCGTGCTTAATCGTACCAGGCGGGTCTATCGTCGTGTTCTTATATATTGCCCTATAAGGCACACCCGACATCTTCGTCAACTCCAAGATAACATCAGAGTCCTTCCCTCCACTGTAAGCCACCTCTATCTCTGGACAACCGTTCTCAGCAGCAATCTTACTTGCAGACTGAATAAGTTTTATCGCAAAATCTATTTTCTTTTGTAATTGCTTTGTTATCATATTTGGTAAAACATTAAAATTTGCCATTTATTTGCGCTGTGTTCGGTTTTCTCCTTCAAGGTTGACACTTGTACCGCCCAAACAATTTCAAGCGTTTCTGCGCCAAATTATTCAATCATTCTACTTCCAGCGGCTCGAACGTCTTTAGCAAGTCAGCCAAAACGTCTGCTTTGCCGATATAGTAAGGCAATTTGAAAGTATCAGTGCCATTCAGCCACATATCATAGAATTTGCTGTGTTTGCCGACAAGTTCCACGTAGTGACTTCTCCACTCTTCAAGTTCTGACTTGGCAATCCATATACCGTCGTTCTCGATTTTATAGTTCCCTCGCAGTGTCATAATTTCGCTATTTCGTTGTCAATCTTATCATTAGGCATTTTGTTGTTCCACTTCTTAATACAATATGATATGCCATCACAGTATTGTCGGGAATTTGTTTCATTCCTTGCAAACAATCTATGCAATAAATTTTGTCTAACTCCATCTTTCTCAAATAGAATGCCCAAATCAAGCGGGGTAGTGCGAGTACCACTTACTTGAAAGGGGCAATAAAAGGGTACGAAAAAGTTTTCAAATAACAAAATATCTTAACATAATTTAAGGTTTTTCTTTTTCTCTAAGTTCTTCGCCGTACAATATGGCACTAACTTTGCTATATATGCCCACGTGACGCAACTTATCCACCTTTTCAAAGTCACCTGCATCAAAGCACTTGCCGTAGCACTTACCCAATATCTTCGGCACATCAGTTCTTGCTATGCGCTCATCATCAATACAGCGGGCAAGCAAACGGCAGTCTTCTTCCGTACCCTTACATCGCCCTTGTCGGTTGGCTTCTACGGTTTCATCAATGAAAGGTGCAAGACCATAACGTGCTGCTATATCACGCAGCCGAAGAAGATAGTTACGGCATAAGGTTTGAAGTTTTTTATCACGTACTATGCTTGACATACTTCCACTTGAATAACTTTATGTTCACGCCTACAAAGCGTTTTCATTACTACCCTGCCCACCTCATTGTACACATAGTCAAGAACTGGGAAACACACCGTAACATCGTAAGTCTTCTTGTCATTGTGCGCAATGTCAGATTCAAGGACACGCTTCACCGTGTCTGTCATTATATGCCTACGCTCTTCTTCACTTGTCCCATCATAACCGTCTTTCCTAAAGACACCAAAAACACATTTCTTAGGCAGCGGTTTGTTTGTTACTTTGTTCACAACTGTTCCTCCTTTTCTTTCTTTCCCCTTAAACTTAATTTCCTCCTATCATCACTTTTTATTTTACTTATTATCGCTAAAGGTTCTGTTCCCATACTTGATGTCGGATTCTCGGAGTCAACGGTGGCAATTGACGTGTCACCTCTGTCTTTATAGAATTGGTGGCGGAGTACACGATGGATGTCAAAGAGAATGTCTGCCGTATCATCATAGTGGATTCCGTACAAGGCATTGGCTTCACATCCCCAGAACCTCTTCTTGATGTTCTTGCAAATCGCCTCCGCTTCGTGACGCATGTTGTGCCAGCCGCCATCCCAAGAATCGTCCATCATCTTGCCCGTGGCTTCCTTACAGCGTTTCTCCCATGCCCCTTCCATGAACTCCCGGTAAGTCCAATCCTGCCCCTCAATGATGCGTGAAAGCCTATCACAAGCATAGGATAATAACTTTGCCTGCCTTTCAGTCAGTTGCAGGTTGTAAATATGTTCTTGTGCCATAATTTCATTTCTTTTTTTACCACGTTTTACAATCGGTAGCGGTCTTTCTGCATAGACAGCCGCTCTCCGCATAGATTATGTCACACGTAAAAACACTGCGACGTATCTAAAAAGGCACAACATTATAACTATTGTTGTTTGTCTGGGTAGGCGGTGCTACGGTTACTTGCCGTACAGGTGTCTGTGCATTAGCGGCACTTACGGCAGAAATCTTCCAACACGTGCATTCCGTGTACCAACGCCCATTGTATTCACGGCTCGCTACATCAAAAGATACCTCGTATGTCCCACCCACAACGATATTAGCACCCGCCCAAGTCTCACCAAAGGCATAGAAGCAAATCCTCTTTTCAAAACGCTCATTAGTCGTCACACCTACAAAGCCGTACTTGCGCACCTCACTACCATCCTTGCGCGAGGTAAAACACTGCTCCGTCAAAATCCTCTCTACTCTAACCGTTAATTCCATAAATTCTTTTTGTTGGTTAATAATTCTTATACTTATTCGTATCGGGCAATTCCTGTGCTTCCGATTTATCACCACTACCCTTGCTTTGTATGTATGTAATATAGACCGCTAAGCACTTAGACAGCTTCAAGAGAAATTCTGACGCAGACATTTCACCACCGGTAATGTCTTGAACAGCTCCACTAATCACACACACAACACGCCCAAGAATTTCTGCTAAATCTTGCGCATCTACATCATATTTATCAATGGCGTTATCTAAGACCGCTAACACCTTCTTCACTGCAACATCAATATCCTTGCCCCCCATAGACTACTCCTTGGAGACATCATACTCGGTGCGCATGACAACACTACGCGCCTTGTTCAAAAGCATCTTGTACATATCATCACACTTGTCCGAAAAGACCATACCCCTCATGTAAGAACCCTCTTCACGAAAATACTTAATCTTTTCCTTCGCCATCTGCGCTAACGCACCGAACTCTTCAAAAGCCTCAATACTCGCCCCCTTGTCATACTTATGCACAATGTCATTAGCATCCATAGAGGCACTTTCAATGATGTCACAGCACATGAACATCGCAACAACAAGTGAAGACAACTTATAGCGGTCTTCATCCGACAAAGGCATCTTGTTTACATCTATAGCCTCAACCTCTTCTTTCGTCGCCTCCATGTATTCTACAAGGAAACGGTCAAACAAACCGTTAATCTCAGCACCCAAACCCACAGCACGGGCATAAAAGTGCTGTGCCATCAGTTCACGCTGACGTACACGCATCTTAACAATACGACGGTCATTTTCAAACTTTTCACGCAACCTATCTACTAAGTCGCGAGGAAGCTTATCCAAATCCATAGTCTTTTGTTCGTTACTTCGTTCGTAAATATACGGTGCGGGAGCCTACGGAGTCGAACCGTAGTTTTTTGTATGTGCATCACACACAAGACACCTATCCGCGCGTGTCATAACGCCCCCAATTCCGCACGATGTGTGACGCGTGCGGTGATGTCTTTCCATCAGCCAGAACATCGAAAGTAGCCCCACTGGGAAACAATGAGATACCTTTGTTGGAAAATAGCATGAGCCGTTACTCAGTCGTCCTCTCTTGCCCGAAGAATCAAACAGTAATAGTCTGATGCCGTACGCATTGGTAAATGCACTACATAGAGTGCCAGAACCAACGTGGGGATTTTCACCCCACCCACCCCTCCTTTGGGGGCGCAAATAGAGTTATTACTAAATAATCAACTAAATCACACATGGGCATCACTGCCCGCTATTCCTGCACCGCTGTGCATTGTGGGAACGGCAGGACTCGAACCTGCGACATACGGACAAAACCGCTGCTCTAACCAATAAACGAACGGGGAGACAAAGCAAAAAAACTCCCACAACAACGCACACTGAGCTACGTTCCTGAAAAGAAGACACTGCACCAACGCACCACGCACGATTGAACTATTGACTGCTTGAACAACAATGCAAGGCACAATACACACATAGCACAGTGTCTATTCTTCAAAAAAGAAGGGTGATAGAGGTTGTATGGCACATGCACACACACAAAAAAAACGGTAAACTCGGTCAATCAACAACAAATAACAAATAAAACACATAAAGCATGAAGTACACAAAAGCATACACCACCACCACCCAACCCTTCTTTAGTAAATCTGTCAAAGAACACCCGGACTTCATTCTAAATCCGATGCAAATGTATAAACTCTATTCAAATACACAACAATTAAAACAAATTTTAACACTTTTTAACACTTAAAGCAATATATACTACCTAACTTGACTATATATCAGCATATATAACCACTCTATATTACGTATAACTATACACCAGCATAATCAAGTGATAAAGCATTAACAACAGAATATTCTATTAGAATAGTCAATATACACACACACGTACACACATGCGCGTAAAAACACCAACAAACAACATTTTTAATGACTACACGCAAAGAATACGGCTAAATTTTCGTTTTAAGCCACGAAAAATAACACAGACGTACAACTTACCACAAAATATGTTTGACGCACTAAAAAGGGCAAAAGAACGCAAAAATAAAGGCGTCTGCAAAATGAACACACATCTATTAAACGCACAAAAAACTTTTTTATTTTTTTTTTTTTCGAAAAACAGATATTTGCACCACATAAAATTACGCACGCTTACACCCCCCCCCCCCCCCCTTAAAGGCCTAATTTGTTGGACTTTAAAATAAAAATGCTATGTTTGCAAGTTGTTATGATAGTGTATGCCATGCACGCGTTCATAACCGATTAAATAATTGATAATCAAAATAATAATTAAATATAAACATTATGGTTAACAATTGTAAAAATGTAGAAAGGAGTCCAAAGATGCTCCGAAAGATCGCTTTGATGCTGTTTTTGACAGTTGGATTTGCGTTTTCGTCATTGATGGCCCAGAATCAGAGTGCGGCTACGGGTCGTACCATTTCCCAACAAGTTTCTGCCACGCGTGTGGGGGTGACGGGCCAGCTGCCTGCCGCCGCCAAGGTGGCGGTGACGCCTGTGCAGCGTACTGCCGTGCAGGGCAAGCAGGTGAAGGGTGCCTACGACATCACCATTCAGAATGGCACTTCCAAGTGGCAACCCGCCGCTGGCAATCCCGTGATGGTGACCATTGCCGACCCCGACTTTACCGATGGTGAGTATTTGGACGTTTACCATGAGGGTGCCAACGGACCCGAGTTTGTGGCCACCGTCTCCCCTGAGAACGGCAAGATCACCTTCCCCGCCAGAAGCTTCTCCGTCTATATCGTGACGGAAAGCGGCGCCGGCGCCCGTCTGAAAGTGAACTTCCACCAGACCGATGGTACGGTGGTATCCATCTTTGTGAAGGCCGCCGATGCTGCCGATGAAGACACTTACAAAACCGTCCTTTATGACCCCGGCGTGGGTACTATCGCCGATGGTATTCAGTTCCGTGGCTGGACAACCAACGCTAATTATGCGGTGGCAGATGCCGATGACGGCATGACTATCGCTCAAGTACGTACCTGGGTGCAGCCTCAACTTGCAAATGTAACCGATGGTACTACCGTGGAACTCTATCCCATGCTGTTCAAACTCTACCGCGTTACCTATTACGATGAACTCGGTACAATCCTTAGCTCTCAAGAGGTGCTTTTCCTGGTAAGCTCCGATATGGAATATCATGATTGTTATATCAATGAGGCCTATTTCCCGAGTTCTTCCGAACAGAACTTCTTAGGATGGAATGTGACAGATGGCGGATCAAATATTAATGGCTATACCGCAGGAACTCTTTATCAAAATCAAACTACTATCCAAATCAAAGGCAATATTAAACTACGCGCATACGTTCCTTACGGCCATTGGTTGGTGTTTAATGAAAATGGATCAGGAGCTTCCTTTACTGCAGCACAATTTCTCGAAAACAACCAAGTTACTACGGCACCTTCCAATCCTACCCGTTTTGGTTACACCTTTGGCGGCTGGTACACCGATGAAGCTTGTACCGGGAATACATTTACGTTTGGTAATACGATTGCAGAACACACTACTCTTTATGCTAAATGGACAGCCAACACAACTGCCAACTACACCATAATCATCTGGAAGCAGAACGTACACGATGCCAAGGATGCAGCTGACGCCGACAAGACCTACGACTTTGCCGAATCTGTGTCTTTGACAGGCCCGGTTGGCGATGTGATTTCTACCGTGACGGCCCAAGGCACAGGCAACAACCGCTATGCTATTGTGAATGAAACGAACAAGCAATACACTGGCTTCCATTTGAACACATTTGATGAGAATGTGACGATAGTTACCGAAGGTACCTCCGTGCTGAATGTTTATTACGATCGTAATTTGGTGACCTTGACGTTCCTATACCGTAATAACAACCAATGGGCGGATTTTGTGCAACCGATGACGGGTCTCTATGGCTCTTCCCTGACAGAGAATGGCTACACCTGGCCTACCGGCAGATGGTGGTATGATGATTATATTGGTGGTGGGCCAGGTGGTGGGCCAGGTGGTGGTCACTATTCCAGCTCCGGTACCCGTACCACCTTCTTAGATGCCTTCCTCTTGTCTGATGGTAGTGATTCACAGACGTTTTATGGCTTTGAGGGCTCTGGCAATGGAACCGTTCACTTCATGAAGCAGAATGATGCTGGTGAATATACGGAAGCCAATAATGTAATTACAGGCAATGGTGATTTTCTTATTTCCGACAAGTACAATGGTTACAAAGCCGTTTCATACAGCACTAACAATAGTACATGGACGTCCTTAGGTGAAAAGGATGATAATGGCTATTATGGCCAGGTCTCCAACTACACCAATCTTTATATCCGCTACGCACCCCTTACCTATAGTATATCATATAATGATGGTGTTTATAAGGATGGTAACAATAATCCTGTGGATGGGTATAACAATAGAGGTCTGTTGAATGTGGCCGAAAATATCCCATTTGAATCCTCTATCGCCTCTTATAATGAAGGTGGCGACAACTACTACGCACCTACCTTTGATGGTTTTGTTTTTGCAGGGTGGTACGTGGATGATGCTTGTACTCAACCTTATACCTTTACCACGATGCCGGAAGGTATTACCGTATATGCCAAGTGGATTCAAATCCAATACCGTGTCTTCTTTCATCCCAATGCAGTGGATCCTGAGACGGGAGAGAATGATCCGACATTCGATTGGCCGGCAGGTCAGGCCTTTAATTTCCGTGAGAGCTATGGTGGAAAAGTGCAAACACCAACGGCTAACCGTGATGACTATACGCTTGTGGGCTGGTACACCGATGAGGCCTGTACCCAAGTTTTCAATGGCGATATGATTACGCTCAACGACCAAACGGTAACGACCCCATACGATAAAACGGTGGATAAGACAGACCCAGTTGATGCTTGGGGTGACATTGCTACGTCAGGAGCCTACAATAGTGATATAACGGGCTACAATGGCGGCGATCGTTTCTGGATTACCAGAAAATTGGACCTCTATGCCAAGTGGCGTTCCAAACTGGAAGGTGCCAAGGGTATTCATATACAATATGTATTTATAAAAGAGGAAGATGTTAATGTGATTCTCGTGCAAGAGGAAGAGGACCTTTTCAATGATAACGTTACTACTTTCTCTATCCCCGCTCCAACCTCTTTCGTAGGCATGCCTAATCCGCAAGATAGCGTATTCTTCCAATGGGTAGTAATGCATTATGATGCTACAAGCCAAAAGTTTGTGGATAGCGACGAGAGAGTATATCCTGGTTCTTCCTACACCGTCAACAAGTCTGATGCTATGAAAGAGGAGAATCCTGACTATGCTACGGATCCTACTCAAGACCAATATATTTATACCATTCAGGTGCGTGCCGAATATATCCCGGTGGAGAAGGTTGCGCCTACCTTTATTGTGTGGTACAACAACTACGAAAATGCCGATCCTGACACTGTTCGTCAAGATGGTAAACTGAATCCGGAAGATTCGCATGAGAATCTGTTCATCAACCAAGCTGTTTCCATCCCTGTTCCTGCCGCTCGCTCCGGCTATAAGTTCTTGGGATGGTACAAGGCTAATATAGAAAACCAAGATGACGTGCAATCTGTATTGGCTGATCAACCTACCGCCCCCAACTTCTTGTTCTACAATGAAACCGATGAGAAATTCTACGCAGAGGCTGTTTACACCACCCAAGCCGACTCTGTGGCTGCCGATGAGGCCAACCCGTACGACTACCTCTATGCTGTGTGGGAGCAGACTTGCACCGTTCCAGAGGTGACTGTGGAAGATGTTGCCGTTTGTCAAGGCGCAACCGCCACGCTGCAAGCTACGATTACTGAGCCGCAAGATGGCGTTACCTATACCTACCAATGGTACACCGTTAACGCTGACGGAACAGGAACGGCAATTGAAGGTACTGCAGCAACAGGTGCCACCTATGAAACAACTACTGACGGCACCTATGGCGTGATTGTATCCGCCGGTGACAACTGTGAATCCGAAATGGATACTGCAACGGTTACGGTCTGGGCACTGCCCACCATCACCGCTAACGCTACTCCTGCCAGAATTTGCGACGGTGGAGAATCACAACTCTCTGCTACTGGGGCCTCCAATTATCATTGGGATGCTGCTTCACCTGCCGGCGATGGCAAGGTTACCCCAACTAAAACCACTACTTACCACGTAACCGCCACCGATATCAACGACTGTCAGAACACCGCAGAGGTGACCGTGTATGTGAACCCGGTGGTAACAGCCAAGTCCATCACTGACCAGACGGTATGCAACGGCGGCCAGACGACAGCCATCACCTTTGAGCCTACGGAAAATATAACCGAAGGCACCATCACCTGGGCATGGACCAACAGCAACACCTACATCGGTCTTGGCGAAAGCGGCACTGATGCCACCATCCCTGCCTTCACGGCCACCAACAACACGGCTTCGGCCATCTACGGTGCCATCAACGTAACGCCTACCTACTCTTACGATAGCGTTTCCTGTGCGGGTGAAGTACAAACCGTAACCTACATCACGGTGAACCCGAGCTACAATGTTACCGACACAAAGACGATCTGCGCAAGCGAGCTGCCTTACACATGGAACGGCGAACAGTTTACTGCTGCTGGCACTAAGACAGTTTCCCTTGTGGCCGCAAATGGTTGCGACTCTGTAGTGGTTATGACCCTGACGGTGAACGAGTTGCCTGAGGTTACGATCAATCCTGCCGAGGTTGCGATTTGTGCAGGCAAGAGCACCACTTTGACGGCTACCGGCGCAGCCGCCTATGTGTGGAGCACTGATGCCACGACCGCCAAAATCACGGTTGATGCAGCCGCCACATATACGGTTACTGGTACTGACGCCAATGGCTGTACCAATACAGCAAATGTAACGGTCACCGTGAACGCTCTTCCTACGGTTGACGTCACCAGCACTCCTGCTTGCGAGGGTAGCAATGCTGTGCTTACCGCCACTACCAACGCTGCCAACGCTTCCTATCAATGGATGGATGCTGAGGGTAATGCTATAACTGGTGCCACTTCTGCCACCTACAAGACTGCCACTGCTGGTTCCTTTACTGTTCAGGTTACTGATGGCAATAACTGTACGAATACCAAGGATGCTATCGCCGTTATCAACCTGATTCCTGGAATTGGATTGACTATGTCTGACCAGACTTGTACTTATAAAGGTGTTATTCATGCTACTGTCGGTGTTGAAACAACTCCTGATTATAAGTATTACTTGAACGACACACTGAAGGCAACTACCAATGCTACGTCATATACTTATAGTAACCTGTCAGCTGGCTCATATATTGTAAGAGTGGAGGATGCCAATGGCTGTGCAACTTCTGAGATGTCTGTTAATATCGCTTTTGATCAGAGCGAACTCTCCTTCCAGCCTATCCAATTGCTTGCATGTAATAGCTACGAGTTCGACACGATTCCTCAAGGCGCTAGCGACCAAGTGCAATATACATGGTCTGCTCCTACTACAAGCGATGCTATACTGTCTGATGTGGTTTATGATCCAGACTTTGCTACGACTCCGCAAGGAACTATCCATGGTAAACTGGTCAACACTGGCAATGCTCCTCAAACGGCTACCTATACGGTCACTCCGCTGTTTGGTGACTGCCAGATGCCAGCTGTTACGGTTAACGTTACCGTGAGTGCACAGATTCTGCCCGAGGTTTCCTTGGTGCTGAATGCTACAAGCCCTGTTTGCTCCAATGCTGGAACCATTGAGGCTTCCGCTACTGTCAGCAACTCATACGCCGCTGACGAGTACAATGTAAACTGGACTTGGCAAGATACCGTGACACCTCAGACGGTGTCTGCGGGTACTACCTCTATCACTCATGAGATTGCTATTCCCTCTGATGTGACGGAACCTACCTCCTATACCTTGAAACTTTCCTATAGTGATGGCGTTTGCACCGCATCCACCAGCACCGAGATTGCCGTGGTTCCGCTGCCTACGCTGAATGTAACCAATAATAACCAAACGATTACTTATGGCGAGAGCATAACTGATGCCCTGATTACCAACACCTACTCCACGCTGAACCTCTCTGATCCACTCCCTGAAGGATTTGTGTTTGATCAGTCCAATCAAATTGTCTCTGCCGAAATGCCTAAGGTTGGCAGACACGTTATCTATTTGACGGCACAGGGTAATATTGATCCTGGTTGCGGTACGGTGGCTGATTCCATCGTGGTGGTTGTGAACCCGAAGCCCATCACTTTGGCTATCGATGCTTCCAAGATTTATGACCACACTCCGCTGATCGTGAAATTCGACTCCTCTATTGTGACCATAACTCCTGGTCTTGTTGATGGCGATGCTTTGATTGCCGGTGTAGCCAAGACTGACAACTTCCTGGTTGGCCATTACACCTACACCCCGACTTCCGGCATGTTGCTATTCGCTCCTGTCGAAGGTAATGTGATTATTGATCCTGTCTTCAATACCACCAATGGTCTGGAGAACTATGAAGTTACCTATGACATTGCCATGGATATTACCATCCGTCACCTCGAAATCACCGCTGCCGATGCATCTAAAGTATATGATGGTACAGCCTTGACCAGCACCGATTACACTATTGCTGACGAGGATGGAATCGCTGATCTCGATGCAATCACTTCCATTGTTCAAACGGGTAGTCAATTATGCGTGGGTACTTCTCCACACACCATTTCCGATGCCGTCATTACCGGTACGGAGGATGGATTGGATGTTACCGACCAATACGAGATTACCTACGTAGATGGTACATTAGAGGTGACTGCCTACACAGAATTTTCATGTCCTGAGGATATTGAGATTGTACTCAACTTCGGCCAGTGCGATACGATGTTCGAGCCTACTGAGCTTGCAACTATTAGCGAAGACGCGTCTATTGCTGAAGGCATGTACACCATCACCAACAACCTGAATGAACTCAATCCGCTGGATACGGGTGTTCATGTAATCACTTGGATGCTTACGGACGATTGCGGCAACACTATGGCTACTTGTGAGCAGACGGTGACTGTAACTTATCCTGAGTGTCCTGTTGCTGTGGATAATGACGGAAATCAGTATGAGAGTGTTCGTATTGACTGCGAGTGCTGGACCAAGCGCAATCTCGAGTCTGAGACCTACGCCGATGGTAATGATACAGAAATTCCGGATGTGATGACCTACTACTCCCCGATTTACTTCAATGACGAAGATGCTAACTTGGCAACCTATGGCCACCTTTATACTTGGGAGGCTGCCGTGAATGATGGTGCTGACAATGGTTATGGCCACGTGCAGGGTATCTGTCCCGAGGGTTGGTACTTGCCTACCAAGGAGCAATATGAGTCATTGAACGCTTACGGTCCTGACGCATTGCGCGCTGAAGTTCTCTGGGCTGACGGTGCCGGTACCAACACCACGGGCTTTACCGCACTGCCTGGTGGTCGCTATGTGGGTAATATCGATCGTTATGAGGATTTGACCATTAAGGATTACTACTGGGCAACCACCACCACTGAGGCCGGCGCTATCACTCCAGTTGAAGTTGAGTTGACCATGAACTGTCTGAAGGTCACCAACACCACTACCACGAACTTGAACGGATTCAGCATCCGTTGTATCAAGGAGCGTGAGGAGCAAACCGAAACTCCAACCGTAGAACCGTAATGGGACTATAACAATCAACAATTGATATTGTAAGGGAGACTCGATAGGGTCTCCCTTAATATTTCCTTTCTTTCTCCGTTATCTATCTATGGATAATTTCTATAGCCTTATGAAACGTATTTTCTTTTTAATAACTCTTATGATCATTACCATTCCGATGTTTGCACAGGAAAAAGCTAAGCAAATTGCCAAGATTTGGCGCGACATAGAGCATGTATCCCAGAAATATGATGATAGAATGGATTCTATTTATCAGATTATCTGTCAGAACATAGAGACGAGTCAAAATGACGAGGAGATGCTGGCCATTTGGCATAGTTGCCTGGCGCAGTTCTATCAGATGTATGCGGAGCAGGTCTGGTTGATAGAACGCACCGAAATGGCAGAGACTCCTGCCGATTTCAAGGAGTGGGACCGACGCACCCTTTTGCGCCACGCCGATGAGCAATGGAGGCTTTCGTTGACGCATACTCAACGCCTGCAGACGTCGCCCATAGAAATGTGGAAACCCCTGCTGAATGATACCTCCGACCTGTCGCTCACGCCATCGCTATACGATGTGCTGGCGTTGCGCTATCAAGACTATTTGCTGTCGGCGGACCGGTTAGCCTGGGAAAATTTCGACAATTTGCCATTGGCTGATTTGTGGGATATAGATGCTTTCCATAAAGCGGAGATTCCTCTTTCGGAGAACCCGACTCGCCTCCAACAACTGATGCTCCTCTACCAAGAGTGGAGCCAATATCTTTATGAACTGCCACAAAAACGGGCTTTCATCTTTCGCACACTATCCCGTTATAAAACCATGCATCAGCACAATATGGACTTGCAAAACGACGATTTCTGGTTTGTCGGGCAGCTTCATCGTTTGGAAAAGTCTTTCAACGGCTATGACGGCGAGGAGATTCTGTTCTATACCATCGGAGAAACCTACAGGGAAAGAGCGAAAAACTACGACATGGGTCAAACGGCAGATGCTGACTTTAAGGATGATTATATACGGGCCGTTGAATATTTTGAAAAGGCTATAGCTCTTTCCCCTACCTCCCCATCAGGTATGAATGCGAAGGTGCAGCTTGCACAAATCAAAGCATCCTCCTTGGATGATATATATCCCACTACTGCCTCTTTTACTGTGGCACCCGAGCGTCCTGCACTTGCCATCCTCAGATACGCGAATCTGCCGAGTTGCTGGCTGACAATCTACAAGATGTCGTATGACGATTTTATGGCTTTGAAGTCGGATTTTTCCAAAAAAAAACTGAGCAAGCTTTCAAAATTCAAGATTGTGTACAAAGAGCAGGTGGTTTTGCCCGAACATCATGACTATCGGTCGCACACAGGCTATGTGGAGATACCAGCGTTACCGGTGGGAAGCTACTTTGTGATTGTATCGGAAACGCCAGTGCATAGTGGCGAGATAAGTAATAGCAAGGCGTTTTTCCATCAAGTGAGCGATATGGAAATATTGAAGACTGGCAGGTCGGATAATTGCACATTGCTGGTAGTTAACCGTACCACAGGGGAGCCTATTTCCGGTGCTACTGTCATGTATGAGCATGCTGGATATGATTCTAATGACCGCTCTCCGAAATCGGGTGTGGCTGTGTCAAATGCCAAGGGATTTGTGAATATTAAGGTCCCAAACGCTCGTTATTTAAAACTCTACTCGGTGAAATGGAATAGTCAAATACTCTCGTTAGACCAATTTTCTTCACGTTACGGTTGGAATCGTCCGGGTAATTATGTGTCCCAAACAGGTACATTCTTCACCGATCGTTCGCTGTATCGTCCTGGGCAGAAGGTTTACTTCAAGGGTATTCTTCGTGAAGAGTCTGTGAAAAATGGCGAGTCCGTTTATATGAAGGTAATGCCTCACACGAATGTGAAGGTGCTCTTGCGCGATGTCAATAGGTCAATTGTGGACCAGCAGTTGCTCACCACCAACGAATATGGTTCTGTGGAAGGTACTTTTGAGTTGCCGGTGGGCGGTCTTACGGGAGAGTTCACTTTGGAATATAGCGTGGAGGGTATCAGTATGACGCAGCATGGGGTCACTTTCAAGGTTGAAGAGTACAAGCGTCCAACCTTTGAGGTTACCATTGACCAGCCCAAGGAGACTTTTCTTATTGGTCAGACGGTGCGTGTAGAGGGCATGGCGGAAGCCTTTGCGGGCTATGGCATTGCAGACGCACAGGTGCAATATACCGTGCAACGGGTCGTTACCTACCCATGGTGCCGTTATTGGAGGCCCCGTCCCACTGAGTCTGAACAAGTGGCGCTGGGCGAGACCCATACCGATGCCGACGGCCGCTTCCATATTGACTTTTTAGCCAAGGAATATCGGACTGGCGAGCCCCACCCGATGTATAACTTCAAAGTGGAAGTCACCGTCACCGACCTGAATGGCGAGACCCACACAGGTGCTACGTTCGTTACCATTAGCGATATTCCCGTTCTCTTGTCTGCCGATATTCCAGACGAGTTGCTGTTAGATGATCTCCAAATGCGTTTTCCCGTATCGCTCACGAACATCTCTTCCCAGCCGGTGTCAGGTAAGGTGCAATATCAGATTCTATCTTTGAAGACACCGTCAGATTTTCTCTATCCTCTAAAGGAGGTGGCGGAGGAATTTGTAACTGAAGAGGCTGCGGTGCGTAAGGATTTTCCCTTGATAGACTTTGCCGAGAATCATAAAAGAGATTGTTGGGTTTCGCATCTTATAGAGCGTGGCGAGATTGCGATAGACAAATCCGAGCCGGCCTTTTTTTATCTTTCCGATCTCCAAAACCTGTCGGAAGGTTATTACAAGATTGTTTTTTTCATGGAGTATGCCCCCGATCAGCGGGTTGAGAAGGAATATATAATATATGTATATAGTCGTGGCAAGAAGAAATGCACTGCTTATGAGGCGCTATGGGTAGCGGCTCCGGAACAGATAGAGGCGGGAGAGACACTACAGGTGACGGTTGGGTCCTATTTGCGCGATGCCCAGGTGCTGTACGAGGTTAGCATTAATGGGAAACTGCTGGAATCCCGCTGGATCAACTTGTCGCAGAGTACCTGCGCGTTCAGTGTTTCCGTACCGGATTCTATCGATGGGAGAGTATGCGTGCACCTCTTCACGATGCAGAATGGCCACGCCTACGATGTGATCAAGACGGTGTGCATCCCGAACACGCGACAGCAGATTCAGGTGCAGGTGGTCCGCTTTAAGAACAAGACATTGCCTGGCAGTCAGGAAGAATACCAATTGCGATTAGTCGATAAGGATGGGAACCCCGTGCAGGCGGAGATGTTGTGCACCATGTACGACTACTCGTTGGATGCCTTGGGGGTGAACCATCATTTAGGCTATAATATGTTGTTGCACCATGCTCGATATGAGCATGAGCTCTCCGCTATTTACACTTCACGTTACGGCTTTTCCTATGCGAATACGAATTTTGGCGAGCTTAAAGACTATCCTTCTGTTGATTTCAATTTTTTGTCATTCAATGACAACCCTCGGATGTTTCTTGCCAAGAATTCTTTTGCAATGGCAAGTAGATCAGTGAATGGTGACGTGTTTGATTTAGCCATGGATGAAGTTGTTATTGCTGATGCAGGTGCGGCAGTCCCTGAAAACTTTGCCACAGCAGCCGTGCAATTTGAGTGGGATGGGGATTTGGTTGAAGGGGAGGCTGTTTCCCAAAAGGAAGAGGTGCAGGTACGTGCCAATTTTGACGAGACGGCCTTCTTCTATCCCATGTTGCGCACCGATGAGGAGGGCAATGTCTTTGTTTCCTTCACCATGCCGGAGTCGCTGACCAAGTGGAAAATGCAGGGTATTGCGCACAATCCCGACTTGCAGTATGGCCGTATTGAGAAGTATGTGCAGACGCACAAGGAGGTGATGCTGGTGCCCAACGCACCGCGGTTTCTGCGCGAGGGCGACACGATGGTGTTTTCTGCCAAAGTGGTCAACAGGTCAACCTCCGAAATCAAAGGTTATGTTACGCTCCAGTTTTTTGACGCGGTCACGCAGGCGCCCGTTGCCATGGCCGACAACTTCCTTCCGGTTCCTTATAGCATTGCTGCAGGCGGGGTGCAGGAGGTGCACTTTGAGGTGGCGGTCCCTTTTGGCCTCTCGGCGGTCAACTACCGGATGATTGCCCGCAATCTGTCGCCCGAAGCGTTGCCGGGCGATGGTGAGGAAAAGATGCTGCCCGTGCTCACGAACCGTATCCTCGTAACCGAGACAATGCCGTTGCATATATCCGGGGTGGGGGAGAAGCGGTTTACCTTTGACCGTTTGCGCCAAAGTTTCACAAACCCCAACGGTACGCTGGAACATTATAAGCTTACCATGGAATTTACCCCCAATCCGATATGGTATGCCCTGCAGGCGATGCCCTATCTGATGGAATATCCGCACGAATGCAACGAGCAGGTGTTCAGTCGTTTCTACTCTAATAAGATTGCGTCTGCCATTATAAACGCCAATCCCCGAATCAAGGAGACCTTTGAGCGTTGGCAGTTGGAGTCGCCCGATGCATTCTGTTCTGCATTAGAGAAAAACCAAGAGTTGAAGCAGGTGGTGTTAGAGGAAACCCCTTGGGTGTTGGATGCCCAGCGTGAAGGGGCCAACAAGCAGAATGTAGCCATTCTCTTTGATCTGAAACGCATGGCCAATGAAGAGAAAAAGGCCTTGCAGCATTTGTCTAAAATGCAAAATCGCGATGGAGGGTGGGCCTGGTTCTCCGACGGCGAATCAGATGCGTATATCACCACCCATATCGTGGCGGGCTTCGGCCATCTCAATGCCCTTTCTATTCCGGTTGACAATGTCAACATGATATATAAGGCCGTTGAATACATGGATGCCCAGATGCAAAAGCGTTACAAAGAGCGGAAGAAGTTGGGTTTCATATGCTATAACGAAACGCATTATCTGTATGCCCGCAGTTTCTTTTTGAGTAAGCAGATTGCCAAGCAATATAAAAGTGCCTACGACACTTGTTACAAGGCCACTATGAAGGATTGGAAGAGCCAGTCGTATTACACGCAGGCTATGTTGGCATTGGTGGCCTACCGCAATGGTGATAGAACTGTGGCGTTGCAGATTCTACAATACTTGAAGTCGATGGCCCAGCATGACGAGGAGATGGGTATGTTTTGGAAGGAGCAAGGTCATGGATATTGCTGGTATGAACGTCCCATTGAGCGTCAGGCGATGTTGATAGAGGCATTCCACACCATCACTCCGGAGGATGAAGCATCTGTTGAGGAGATGCAGTTGTGGTTGTTGAAGCAGAAGCAGACACAACATTGGGGCACCACTAAAGCCACTACCGAGGCTATCTATGCATTAATGTTCAATAAGGCTGATGTAGTGGAGAGTGATGCCACAGTGACGGTTGGTGGTCATGCTTATCCGGATGCCGATACGCCTGTGGAGTTAGGTAGCGGCTACTTCGAGACCAGCTGGGATGGACACGATATTATCCCCGAAATGTCAGAGGTGGTCGTGCGCAAAGGAGACCCAGGTCCTGCTTGGGGAGGAGTTTATTGGCAGTATTTTGAGCATATAGACAAGGTTTCTGAAAGCGACGATCGCAATTTGAAGATACAGAAGGATCTCTTCAAAGTTGTCAATAACGGGCAGCATGAGGTGCTGACGCCTATCATGGAGGAGAGTCCCTTGCAGGTGGGCGACAGGGTGCGTGTACGGGTGGTGCTCACGAGCGACCGCGATATGGAGTATGTACACATGAAGGACATGCGGGCGGCTGCTTTCGAACCCGTGAATGTTTTCTCACAACACAAGTACCAGGATGGGCTCAGTTATTATGAGTCCACCAAAGATGTTGCCACCCATTTTTTCATAGAAAGGCTGCCAAAGGGTAAGTATGTGTTTGAGTATATGCTAACTGTCACGATGGCGGGCACGTATAGCAATGGCATTACGCACATAGAGTGCATGTATGCGCCGGAGTTCCAGTCGCATTCGCAAGGTATTCGAGTGAAGGTGGAGTAGGGGAGTTACATCCTCTCGGGCACATCTATGCCGAGCAGTTGCATGCCGTTGCGAATGGTCAGGGCCGTAAGGGCGGTGATTTGCAACCGCACTTGTCGCTTGAAAGTGTCACACTCCTTCAAGATGGGCGTTTCTTGATAGAAATGGTTGTATTGTTTGGCCAGATCATAGATGTAATTGGCCAAGATGGCAGGGCTAAGGTTTTCGCCAGCGGCAGCGACAGTGCCTGGGAAGAGGTGCAACATTTTCGCCAGCGTGCGTTCTTCATCATCCAACACCATGTTGCTGGGCAGGGCATCCTGCCAAGCCAGTTGTTGTTCATCGGCTTTACGCAGTAAGGAGCGGATACGGGCGTGGGTGTATTGAATAAAAGGCCCGGTGTTGCCGTTAAAGTCAATGGATTCCTCAGGGTTGAAGAGCATATTTTTGGCGGGGTCCACTTTCAGAATAAAGTATTTAAGTGCGCCCAGTCCGACCATTTCATACAGTTTGTCAGCTTCTTCGGGAGAGAATTGGAATTTTCCGAGGGCTTCGGTACTGAGTCGGGCCTCTTCGTGCATGGCATCCATCAGGTCGTCGGCATCCACTACGGTGCCTTCGCGAGACTTCATTTTGCCATTGGGTAGTTCCACCATGCCATAGGAGAGGTGGTATATGCTGTTGCCGAAGGGGCGTTCAAGCTTTTTGTCCAAGATGAGCTTGAGCACATCGAAGTGATAGTTTTGCTCGTTGCCCACCACATATATCATTTTCTGTGGGTGGTACTCTTCTTGTCGGAGTTGAGCCGTGCCAATGTCTTGGGTGATATATACAGAGGTGCCGTCTTTGCGAAGGAGTACCTTTTCGTCCAGGCCTTCCGATTCGAGGTTGACACGCACGGAGCCATCGTTGTGTCTGTAGAAGGCGCCCTTGTTGAGGCCTTCTTCCACGAGAGTTTTTCCGAGTAGATAGGTTTCCGATTCGTGGTATATTTTGTCGAAATGGATGCCGAGGCGTTCGTAGGTTTGGTCGAAGCCATTATACACCCATTCGTTCATTTGTTGCCACAACTTGCGCACTGCTGGGTCGCCGGCCTCCCACTTGCGGAGCATTTCGCGAGCTTCGAGCATGATGGGTGCTTGTTGTTCGGCTTCTTCAGGGGTGCATCCTTGTGCAAGGAGCTGCTGTTGCTCCTCTTTGTAGTGTTTGTCGAAGGCCACATAGTAGTTGCCCACGAGGTGGTCGCCCTTGATGCCGCTGCTCTCTGGTGTTTCGCCATTGCCATAGCGGAGCCAAGCCACCATTGACTTGCAGATGTGGATGCCGCGGTCGTTGACGAGGTTCACTTGCACGACAGGGTGCCCGCAGGCTTGTACGATACGGGAGACGGCGAGTCCTATGAGATTGTTGCGGACATGACCTAAGTGTAGGGGTTTGTTTGTGTTAGGAGAGGAGTATTCGATCAGTATAGGGGCTTCTTCAATAGGTGTGGCGATACCATAGGAGGTGTCGTTGTAATAAGAGGCAATATGGTTGGTCCAAAAGCTGTCGCGAATAGAGATATTCACGTAGCCTTTCACTACATTGTAAGATTGAATTATATCTAAAGATTGGCATAGGAGGTCGCCAATTTCCTTGCCGAGGGCATCGGGTGTTTTATGTGCGGTTTTGAGGTAGGGGAACACCACGATGGTACGGTCGCCCTGAAATTCCTTGCGGGTGGGTTGAATAAGTTTTGGGTCAGCGTCTATAGTGATATTATAGAGGCTTTTGAGGGCGTTGGCCAATGCGTTGGCGAGGGTTTGTTCAAGGGTCATTGGATACAAATGTTTTGAGCTGCGAAGATACAAAAAATGTGGGAGAATCGGGTAAGGGCGCTTTGAATACTGCTCTATTTTCCCTTTTTCAATAGATACATGTTGACCATAGTTTTGTAAGTGGTTGCTATACAGAGAAATATTTTTTTTTAATACCATTGTAATTGTTAAATAAAAATAATATATTTGCAAAGTAAAAACAAAATCATTTAATAATAATTGTAGATACTATGAAAATTAATCTGATTAGAGAGTTCTCTTCTATGAGACAATTATCTGTCTATTTTAAAAATGAGAAGCAGTGCAGGGAATTTTTAGCATTTCAGAGATGGAAAGGGACTCCAAAGTGTCCATATTGCGGTCATGATCACATATATCACAAATGCGATGGCCGATATGCGTGCGCTGGATGTGGAAATACCTTTTCAGTTTTGGTTGGGACCGTGTTCCAGAATACGAAATTGCCGTTAATAGTCTGGTTTAAGGCGATTTACCTGGTCTCTAATAGTAAACAAGGAATATCATCTTGCCAACTATCGATGATTTTGGGTGTAACTCAAAAAACAGCATGGTTTATATTGCATAAAATCAGAATATTGATGAAGCAGCGAGATGATGAGTTCGAGGATGTGGTCCAGGGGAATATAGAACTTAGAGAGAGTAATAAAGGCACTTTATTTTGGGTTAGGATTCCGTTTAAAATACATAATATTCATCCGAAAGTTCTCAAATATGTGCAACCGGGGAGTCGCATATTTACTGATTACAATCTTTGTGCTCAGAGTTTGTTTGATAGTGAGTATGAAATATATAAGATAGAAGATCCTTACCCGTTATATGCCCATACTCGAAGTTTTCAGAGTGAAAATATCGTTGATGGATTTTGGTTGCAATTGAAACGATTAGTAATGGGGGTTTGTCATTTTGTTTCAGCTGCGCATTTTCATCGTTATATATATGAAGTGCTATTCAGAAAGCAACATGCTCGCTTGCCAAATTCTAAACGATTTTATAAGCTTATGAATCGTATTGAACAAGCGATTCCATACAAAGTTGTGAGGCCAAGGTGATATCATATAAGTAACAATTGAATAAGTATAATCGAAAAATGAAAATGTAGTTTGGTCAACTGGTATCTATTGAAGATTATGTGTCGAATCACCATCGGCCGAGACTTCTCAATTATAGTTCAGTTTGTAAAACACCAGGACTCACAGTCATACATGGAATACACTCCTCAAAAAAATAACTGCCCTGCAGGGCAGTTATTTGGGGGGTTATTCAAAAGAGAGCAACTCGATTTCAAATATCAGTGTGGCGCCGCCGGGAATCACACCACCAGCCCCTTGGTCGCCGTAGGCCAGTTCTGAAGGGATGTAGAATATGTACTTGGAACCTGCATTCATCAACTGCAACCCTTCTGTCCAGCCCCTGATGACTTGGTCAAGGCCAAAGGAAATCGGTTGGCCGGTTTGCTCCGTGGAGTCAAAAACCGTGCCGTCAAGCAGTGTGCCCTTGTAATGAACTGTCACTTTGCTCTTGGCGGTCGGCTTGGGACCCTCACCCTGACGTACAATCTTATATTGCAAACCGGAAGCGGTGACTTGCACCCCCTCCTTGTTCTTGTTCTCCTCTAAGAATTGTTTGCCCTTTGCTTTCTCGACGTTGGCTTGGTTATTACGGTTGTTCATTATCTCCTGCTGCAATTCGCCAAAGATAACGTTCATCTGTTCATCGGTGAACTTGTTCTGGTTGGCAAGACCGTCACGCAAGCCATCCATGAAGGCTTGCATGTCCACGTTCAGTCCGTCACGCATGAGACCCAAGCCCATGTTGGCGCCTATGGCGTAGCTTCTTTGTTGTTCTTTCGTCATTTCTGTTTGGGATTTTAAGGTTGTGGTGATGCCTATACACAACAGGCATACACATAATGTTGTTATCTTTCTCATTGTGGTTGATTTTTTATGGGCTGCAAAAGTAGTAAAAAGAATTGAATGATACGATATTTTTTTATATTAATGTGATTCTGCTGAATCAAGAAGCTGTAAGATGCTGTCATTTCGCGCCTGAGCGATGCTGTCTTCCTTGATACGGATCCGCTCTTTCTCACAATTCTTATAGATGGCAGTCACCGGCATATTCTCAATCTTGAATACTTCCAAGGCCGAGTCGGGAGGCCAGAGACCGTTGCGGAGCATAGTGGCGGGCACATCGTTGCAGAAGGATATGTAAAAGTCCCATGTGGTGTCTGATGCATGATAAGGCAAATGTTTCAGAACCATGGTGGTGTCGTGGGCAAAGAACAGGTCGCAGGCATGGTTGCCGTTGGTGCCAATCACCCAAGTGGGGCTGACCTCGTGGCGAATCTCGTTCCGGCGAATGTAGCTCTTCAGCCACTGCGCCGCCATCTTGTTGGCTTCGTTGTCGTACTGAATGGTGTACTTGGCGTATGCATTGTGGATGCCCCCTGACAACTCGTTGAAGTAGATGAAAGAGAGCGGATGGTTGAGTACAATGTGTCGGACGGGAAGTATGGAGAAAAAGGCAATAAGACCAATGACCACGGTGTTTGTGTAGATGTCGTTGATAGAACGTAACGCATTCTCCACACCACCAGCCGCCAAAAGCATGAACAGGGGATAGATGGCAAAGTAGATGGCCCACATGGTGTCGGGGTTCATGTAGTTGTTGCGCACACGATGTATGCAGAAAAAGAATGTATATAGAAATATGAATACCGAATAGGGCTTTAGAGTCCGGATTGCGTTCTTGATGAAAACGAAAAACAAGACAAACCCCAACAGCACTACTAATGGAATGGTGATGAACAAAAAATGGATGAAGTACCGGCTGGGAAAGTTGTCAGGTCCAATGATTTTGCCGGCAAACAGCTGGTTGTCGGCCACAGGGTAGTTGACAGTGAGCAGCGAGAAGGCATCCCGCGGCGACACTACCGACTTGACCAGAAAACCAGTGCCGATGGCATGTGTCAAGTACACAACGCCCGTAATGCCCACCAATATCAATACCAGCGTGCCCAACGATTTCAAGTACTCCCATGTGAAGAATTTGCGAATGGGATTATAAATCAGGAAATTGAGCAAAGCAAAGACAAACAAAAAATGAATAAGCACAAACCCGGCATTGAAGGTGGACAATGCAATGAGCATGCCCATGATAATCTTGATGACGCGGTAAATACGTATGACTGGAATCTCCCGGCAGAAGTAATATAGCTGCACTATGGTGAAGACAAACCCAAAAGCGAAGGTTACATCGGTGACATTGCTTATAGCGTAACCCAGAAACCGTGGCGATATGAATAGAAAGAAAGCTGTGAAAAATGCCGCTCGCCAGTTGTAGGCCAATCGCATGAGTATACTCAGATAAAGAATGAGTAACCATCCAAAGATGGCACTGATCAGATGCTTGGCTATGAAGATGTCTTTGGCATGAATTAACTTCCCAATGGAAAAGATGATTAGGTCGATGTACTGCGCCTGGGTGGAAGCGTAAGGGTGTGCCTTGTATGCGTCTGGATCACCTTTGTGGTGGAAGTGGTTGTACACAAGCTCTGTGTATTTGTTCTGCTCAACCTCCCTGTCGGAGATGCCCACATGGCGACTGCCCCAAATCATCACTACTAACATGATAATCATCATTGTGAATAGGATGTATTTGAAAATGTCGTCACTGTCTTTGATCTCCAAATTGAACAGCCCGCGGGTGGCCTTGTACCGTATGTGCTGCTGCCGCTGTTTCGAGATACGAAATCGCATCACCTCATCGTCAAACATCTCATGCGAATAGGAAAACCAATTGACGATTCGCTGTACTTGTCGCTTCAAATAGTTAAATATGTTGAATTTAGCAGGCATGTTGTAACTCTATATGAAGGTTTTGCAAGTAGGAAACAGTTTGGGGACCTTCATTAAAGAGAAGATCAATAATAGACAGGTTGGGCGTAAAGGGGAAGCGGTCCTCGAAAACTTGCGCGTAAGAGTCGGTGATGCGTAATGGATACATCGCCTCCGCTTGCCTTTTTGGATGTATGAGCTTGCGATAGTCTGGCTCGGGCGCCCGCTCATAATCAATGGTATACTGCCAATGGCAATCTATCCGTAGCAACTGCAGTATGGTCTTCAACAGAGCCTCGTTAAAGGTGGTCAGGTGGGTGTGCCGCTGCTCGTAGAATGGACGTATAGCATCCTCATAGTAGAGGAAGTAAGGACTATTGTTGTAGGCTGATACGATACTGCGCCAATGGTCTCTCTGCCATGAGGTACTGTAGTCGATACACGCTTCCTCAATCGGGAACTCCTTGTTGCCGTTAACAACGGGAACCGTCAATGCCTGCACGCCATTCCCACTGAGAATATGTGCGCGGTTTCTGAAGCTCTGTTTCTGAAAATGCTCTTGTCGTTCCAATTGAACATTATTTTGCAGTAGAAGGGCGACATATTCTATAGGGGGAAGATAGGCCGTTGACAGGATGATGGTTTTCAACACTATCGGGCAATAACCATTTTCGATCTGAAGGTCTGGTCGTCGCTGACAATGTGCATCATGTACACGCCGTTGGGCAGGTGGCTCAGGTCAAGGCTGAATGCATCGCTGAGCTGTACATGGTAATTGCCTACCAGCACACCCATGGCATTGTATATCATGCAGGTCCCCTCGTCGGAGGCAAAGTTGCCACTTACAGAGATGTTCCCTGTGGATGGGTTTGGAAAGATGCCGAAGGTCTTCACATCGGTGTCAAAGTTCTGAATCCCAGCGGGTGTGCCGTTATAGTTCATGCCTCCCAAGGTCAGTGCACCAGTGTTGTCCGGGTCAAGCCATGGTTTCAGCTTGGCTGAGGCGGCGTTGGTGTTGCCGTTCAACCATGAATAGGAAAACTTGCCATAGTTGTCGGTGCCCTGCGGATAGTCGCACGCACTGGAACCGTTACTCAGGTCACCGATAACCAATCCCTGGGCATTGAACAGCGGAGATCCCGAAGAACCCTGCTCCGTGACACCTTTGATCGGGTTGGTGTACCAGTGGGCGGTCCAGTATTTGGAAGTGGCATTGCCCGTGATGGTGCGCACCCAACTGATCTTCTTGACATCGCCACCCGGATGGTGGATGCCCACACCGACAGATGCTGTGCCCGTGGCATCCCAGCCCGCAAACACGATACTGTCGCGATAGGAAACACCCAAGTTGCCCGTCAACAACAGCAACATGAAGTCAGAGCTGGTGCTCAGACTGGCACGTGCCTTAATCTCGCCACCATTACATACACGGTTGTAGTAACCATTGGAACCACCACAGGTCATGCTCTGATAGAAAAAGTAAAACTTGAAGGTGGAACTGGTACCGTCCAAACAGTGGTTGGCAGTCAAACAATAGGGGGTCTTGTCTCTTCTGGTATTGTTAAGTATGGTGCCGGAGCACATGTAGGTGCCTGTGGTGCCCGTGATCATTATGCAAACCACCGCACTGGCCTGGTCGTGCCAGCCAGCCGCCTTCGGACAAACCACATCAATGTGGCAGTCTCCTTCAGCATCGCCCCAGTGACCTTTCTCGTTGTCTTGCTCACGAACGCGGAATACATCACGGTAAATGTGGCTGATACGGTCTATCTCAATGATGCCGTGATAAGGCACATCGGCAGGCTCATAGTATTCCAAGGTGGCCACATCACCCATGATGTCATCGGAAGCTAAAACACCGTTCGACTGCACGTCCTCGTTGGTGTAACTGCCCGTCAATTGCGTGCGGTCACCACTGTAAATGTGAAATGTGGCACCCTCAGGAATGTTGAAGGTGGAGAAGAAAATGTTGAGCATATAGGCATCTTCAGACTGAATGGTGAGACGCCACAAACGGGAACCGTCTTCCAATATGTCAGTACGACCACTATTCTCAAAAGTGTAGCTTACAGGACGAACAAGCCCCACTCGGAGTGGACTGCCTTTTTCTGCATTTATGGCATCATCTTTGTATAACTCTTCTACGTCCAGCGCCGGCAAGACTCTGGAGTCCACATCGTATGAAATGTTGCTGTGGGTGAATGTGTAAGGCTTTACATCCTTTTGAGCCTGCATGGTGAATGCTCCAAAAATCAAGGCGGCTACTGCAAGCAAAGAGAATAGAGTGTTTTTCATATAAACTGGGTTTTAAAAATTAAGCCGCAAAAATAAAAAAAAAATGTACATTTGCACCGTTTTTTTAAGAATGTTATGACAACGAGAAAAAAAGTAAAATTTGAGGGCGTGCCCTATGAGGGAAATTTGGAAGAACTTATCATTCAGGCCCTCATAGAAAAGCAGGGAATTGACATTCGATGCATGAATTTGAAAAAAGTCAATCACGCATATTTCGATTATTTCATCGTCTGCACCGGTAACTCCAAACCACATGTGGAAACCTTGTGCGATTTTGTGCAGGAAACCACCCAACGCGTGGCCGGCATTAAGCCCGAACATGTGGAAGGCCTGGAAAACTGCGAGTGGATACTGCTCGACTATTTCAATATCTTAGTGCACATCTTCCAGCCAGAGGCCCGCGACTACTACAAGATCGAAACCTTGTGGAATGATGCAGATGTGCAATCTTTTTAATTTTTAAGAATCAGAAATTTATGCCGCAGAAGACTAACAATCCCTTTAATAAAATAGGGGGCAACCAAGGTAAACACAAGAATAATAAGGATAAAACCTCGGCAATGCTGTCGTATGTGTATATCCTCATCGCCGTGGCCATCGGATTGTATCTGCTGATGTCCACCAATACCGCTGTCCAGGAGATTGACAATACTCAGTTTAAGCAGATGGTGGAAAACCGCGATATTGAGCACGTGGAGTATGTAAGCAAAAACCACCGGACTAATATCTACCTGACGAAAGAAGCCCTCAAACAGTCACGCTACGAAAGCGTGAAGAAGAACATGGAAGGCCCGCAATACTTCCTGTCGGTGGGCGACTATGCCTCTTTCCAGGAGGAACTGAAGGATGTGAAAGCGAATGCCATCAAGAAAGCAATGGCCGCTGACACTACCCTCCAGGAGGTGGACCTTATCGACAGCTACGATTTTCCCGTCAAACAGGATAACTCCCGTAGCTGGGGCTGGGAGCTGATGATTTGGTTCCTGCCTACCTTGCTGATTATTGTCATGATGATCATGTGGATGCGCAATATGCGTGGCGGCGGCCCCGGCGCCAGTGGCAATATCTTCAGTATAGGAAAGTCTAAAGCCCAAGAGTTTGATGAAAAGTCTGGACAACTGGTTACCTTTAAGGATGTGGCCGGACTCGAAGGCGCCAAGTTCGAGATTGAGGAGGTGGTCGATTTCCTAAAGAACCCCAAGAAATATACAGTGCTGGGCGGCAAGATACCTAAAGGCGTGTTGCTGGTCGGCCCTCCGGGGACAGGTAAGACCCTGTTGGCCAAGGCTGTGGCGGGAGAGGCTAAAGTGCCCTTCTTCTCCCTGTCAGGCTCCGATTTTGTGGAAATGTTCGTGGGCGTGGGCGCGTCTCGCGTACGCGACCTCTTCAAGACCGCCAAGGAAAAAGCCCCCTGCATCATCTTCATCGATGAAATTGATGCCATTGGTCGCGCCCGTGGCAAGAACGCCATGAGCAATGTTAACGATGAGCGCGAGAGTACCCTTAACCAACTGCTCACCGAAATGGATGGCTTCTCTACAAACGCCGGTGTCATCATTATGGCTGCCACTAACCGTGCCGACATCCTTGACCGTGCCCTGCTGCGCGCCGGCCGCTTCGACCGCCAAATCCAGGTGGAACTGCCCAACCTCAACGAACGCCGTGGCATCTTCGGCGTCCATGTACGCAATATCAAGATCGGCCCTGATGTGGACCTCGACTTTTTTGCCAAACAAACCCCCGGATTCTCAGGCGCCGATATCGCCAATGTGTGCAATGAGGCTGCCCTGATTGCCGCCCGTAATAATAAAGAATATGTCGAGAAAGAAGACTTCCTCGCTGCCGTTGACCGTATTATCGGGGGACTGGAACGCCGTGGAAGCGTCTTCACTCCTGAAGAAAAACGCGCCGTGGCATACCACGAGTCGGGACATGCCACCGTCAGCTGGCTGCTCCGCTATGCAGCACCCCTCGTGAAGGTCACCATCGTGCCCCGCGGCAAAGCCCTCGGCGCGGCCTGGTACCTGCCCGAAGAACGCCAACTCACTAATTACGACCAATTGGTTGATGAGATGACCGCCTTGCTTGGCGGCCGCGCCGCCGAAGAGGTCATCTTCGGAAAAGTCTCCACCGGCGCTCTCAACGACCTCGAACGAACCTCCAAGATGGCCTACGCCATGGTCGTCTATTATGGCCTCGACAAGAAAATCGGTAACGTGAGCTATTACGACTCTACCGGACAACAAGAGTTCGCTTTCGGAAAACCCTATAGCGAAAAGACCGCCCAGGATATCGACCAACAAGTACACGACCTGGTGGAGTCCTGCTACGCCCGCGCCAAGGAGATACTCTCTAACCACAAGGAACAACTGGAACAACTCGCCTCGCTGCTCCTTGAACGCGAAGTGATCTTCGCCGAAGATGTAGAACGCATTCTCGGAAATCGACCCTTCGAACAGACTAACTCTGAAACTATCCCCATAGATACGACCTCCCCGGAAAAGCCACAAACAAACGAACCCGATATCCAAGCTACCGACAATAATACCCTTTCTTAACAATGGATGCTGAAAGATTACAAAACGAAAACCCCAAAGACCTGATCCGTAAAGGTCTGCGCGACACAAGCCACATTAAGGCCTTGCAAGTGGATCAAGATTTGGAAAAAATTGCCTTCTTTTCCTCTTTTGACAACCCAATTGTGGATGAGTTCGTGCTGCATTTCCGGCAAGCTGGAGGCAAATTCTTCCCGTTTCCGAAAGACCAAATCTATAACAAATTGATTCCACACTTTCTTTACATGTTTTTAATTCTAAATAATATTTTATTATTTCTTTCACT
>CALDIA010000139.1 GCA_937901455.1 uncultured Bacteroidales bacterium
CTTTCAAAGAATTTGCCTTGGAGGGCTCCGTGGTGGTCCACATGGCGAAGAAAGGACCGGATGCGTTTTCACTTATGAATTTCTCAAGCTTGTCGTACATCAGGTCTGGACTGTAGAACTGTCCTTCGTAACGGGCATAACTTTCAACATCGAGAGAGTCTAGACCTGCCGGCAGAGGTTCTCCCTGCATGACCTGGACATTCCCGGTCTTGACTATCTTGTCATTCTCCCACAGCTCGGAAGGATAGTAGGTGTGGGCGAGTGCCTGGCAGTTGAAGCCGTAGAAATAGTCGAATCCCATCTTGTTGGGTGTAGACTCGCTCTCAGGGAAGCCAAGCCCCCATTTGCCTACCATGGCCGTCTTATAGCCTGCTTCCTGCATCATTTTACCGATTGTCGGAGTGCCTGCGAGCATGGGCTGCTGGCCCTGCATCGTCGGATCTTCGAACAATCCGTTCCAGCCTCGGTCATCAGTCGGGACATAGCGCTCCTGGTTGCCCCTGATCTGGTTGTGCCCCATGTGCTTGCCAGTCAGGATGGAGCATCTCGATGGAGCAGAAAGAGGAGCGGCTGAATACATGTCCGTGAACAGGATCCCCTGTGATGCGAGGGCGTCGATATTCGGAGTCTCTATCATCTCCTGGCCGTAGCACCCCAGATCCCCATAACCTAGGTCGTCAAAGAGCAGGAAAACTATGTTAGGTTTCTGGGGAGCAGTCTTGTCAGCGCTGCAGCCGCACACTGCAGCGGCTCCTATGGCATAAAGCAATCTTCTGGTGTTCATGGGAACTTAATTCTTAAGGGTACTTTACGCAAATATCGGAATTTTCCATTAAATTTGAGAGTTTACAACTATTACTCGTTAATGAAATAACTTGACGGCAGGCTTTACCTTTGTATTCAATGTGTGCAGGGACTTCTGTATGTTGGTCGTTGAGGGTTAAGCTAAGCTGATTGCGCCTATGCTCAACGGCAATGCTTCTTCCTTGGTTGTCGACAATCCTCAAATCGGAACTCACTTGGGCCGACTCGCAATCGAATGGGAATGGTCGTTTCTGGCGTATCACTTCATTGAGGAAAGCATACATGAAGACGCGCCCCATGCCGTGCTCGTCCTCGTGACGAAGAAGACGAGCAATAGTTGCCGTGTTGAATGTTTTCGATGCCATCACTTTTATTTGCATTTCAGTCTTTTGAAAAACTCCATTATTCTCGAGGTTTTCTTTTTCTCTTGTTGTGGTCCCGTCATGGAACGGATTAGGCTTTTGGCTACTTCCGCCAACAAGTCATCACCCTTTGCGAAGGCTTGGTTTATGGGCAAGTCACTGTATTGTCGATTGATGAACTGGTTGTTGAGCAGAAAAATGGCGTCTGTTTCTTTTGTCAACTCTCGGACTCCTTCAAGCGCTTGCTGGAATCGGCGTTCGCCTTCTCGCTCGAAGGGTAAGGTGACTAAGGCAACGGTCGTGATGCCCATCTTTTTTGACTCGCGGGCGATTATAGGCGCTGCACCCGTGCCGCATCCTCCTCCAAGACAGGTGACTACAAAGGTCATTGAAGGCTTGTCGTTGAATAATTTCTTTATCGCGTCTATGTTTTCTTCAGCCGCGAAGGTTGCCTTTTCGGGGTTGTTGCCACTTCCAAGTCCATCTGTGCCGAGTTGCAAAGTCGTGGTGGCTGCTGATTTCTCGAGCACCTTGGCATCCATGTCGCAGGCCACAAAGGAGATACTTTTCAGACTGCTTTGGCTCATGTGGTTGACGATATTGTTGCCGCCACAGCCAACGCCGATTACTTTAATGGCTTGCTTTGTCGTTGATGTCGTTTTTTTGTTCATGGTAATTGCGTCGTTATGAGATTTCAACATTCAGTTCGATATTGAAGTCGCGCACCCAAAGGAGGTCGAAAATGGCGAATTCCATGTGCTCGAAGAGGTCGTGGAAAGGATAGATAAGATGCATGACTTTCGTCGGTTCGCTGTCTAAGCCCTCGTTCCAATTGCCCGTTTCTTCACTCAAATAGAGCATCTGCTGTTCGGATTCAATTATTGGAGTGGAGGAATGATAGGTGTCGATATGGAATTGTCCGAAGCCATTACTGTACATAGGAATAAAGTCATCGATTGTTCCATTCAGTATGTCCCACATCCGTTTGGCGCGTTCGTCTTGGATGGGATGTAATGGCGGATAATCGTAGCCAAAGAAGCATTTGCCCTCCACTTCGATGGCCCCTGGCAATCCTGCTTTTGCCACCGACTCATAAAGCGCAATTGTGCGCTGGCGCATCTCTATCATCTGTTGCTTCATGGCCTCGTTGAAGCCGCTAAGCAGGTGCAAATAATAGTCGTCCATCACGAACATTTCGTTCAAGATGGTTTTCCTGATGCTTAAAAGGCTTTGGATGGCTACTCTTCCTGTTTCCATGCCCCACATGCCTTTCTCGCTCTGCCGCTGGCAGTCGAGAATCATGTACTCCACCTTCCTGACGGGCTGTGAGTTATAAATTTCTTGTATGGTCATAATGCGTTACGATTTAACGCTGCAAAGAAAAAGAAAGCCTATGCCGAATTGAAGCACAGGGATAAAAGAAAGGCGAAAACTGAATTTTTTTTGAAAAGGTTTTTGTGAATCAAAAAAATATTCGTACTTTTGTGGTAAATAATAACCTAAAGGCAATATGTCAGAGGAAGAGATAGTATTCAAAGAAATTCTAATTAAGTTCTCGAAAATTCCAATTCCAGAAGACGAAACTACTTTTTTAGATTTATGTCACTATTCAGGTGAGCGGTTCGAAGAGATTTGTAGTCGAATATTGGAGTTTTATTTCCAGCCAAATAACAAGCATGGTTTTGGTAATCTTTGGTTTAGGTCATTATGCCAATTAATTGGAATTGAATGTAATGACGAGTATGACATGAAAACAAGAACGGAAGAGTATACTTACGGTGCTGGAGAAAAAAGCAAGAAAATTGACATCGTTATAGAGACCCCTTCTGTGGTTATAGCTATTGAAAACAAGATAGGAGCTATGCTATACAATCCGTTGGATGTATATAAGGAACATGTCGACAAGATTTATGAAAAGAAACAGGAAAGAAAATTGGTTGTTCTTACAGCGCATATACTGTCAGGACAAGAGATAAGAAAAGCAGAACAGTATGGGTTTAAGATTATCAATTATTTACATTTGTTTAGGACTGTGAAGTCACTCATTGGGGATTATATGTATAAGGGAAATCAAAAATATCTAGTATACATGTTGGATTTTATTAGAACAGTAGAAAACAGAGCAAATATGGCAAAACAAAATGAGTTAGATAAGTTTTTCTATACCCATAAAGGGGATATTGAACAACTATTTGCGCAATTTAGCGAATGGAAAAGTAGGATTATGAATGAACAAAAACCCATCATTAGTGATTTATACACTAAGATTCAACAGCTCACAGAAGATACTGCATGGTGGGTGTATCAAGGTTGGGACTTAGGAAGGTCGTTTAAGGACAAAACACCTTATCGTATTGGAATTGAATCCAATTTTGCTGAAACTTCAAACAATCCCATAGGCGAATACCATATTTATATTACAACGTGGAACTTGAATTGTTGGACACCATACGAAAGTGATATCCTGAAACGTTATCCAGGATATTATTTGGACAAAGGAGAGAAGAATTCTTCTAATCGTGTTTATTATCACATGCCAGTGATTGAAAGGGCCCACTATGATAGCAATGAAAATTATTTTGAGGTGATTTTAAATCGATTGCAAGAATATTATCAATTCTTGAAAAGCCTATCTGAAAGAATAAGTACTGAATAAGCTATCGAATGTCAGTTTCTTTTTAGCTCAAAGAGATGTATAGATTGTACGGCTAAAAAAAGAGACCGGCTTTTTTCTTTTGCCGGTCTCAATCGGCTTACTTTTTAGGCACAAAGGCGTAGATTTTTCCGCTAATGATTTTTGCATCACCGCCTAACAATCTCGCAGCGTTCACCAGTTCATTCGGAGAATTGTAAGTTTGAACGTTTCCGTTCGGGAAATTTAATTGGTACATAGTGATTTGTTTTTAAGGTTTGCTTCCGCTATCGGGTTTCCGCATTTCCGCCGTGTTTGCATAAAAAGGGAGAGCACGGAATCCCTTTTTCTTCACGCTGCAAAGAAAACAAAAGCCTGTGCAGAATTGAGGCACAGGCGTGTGAAAAACTGAATAATCTTTGAAATTATAGATTGTAAATGCTTTTCAAAAAAGCTCTGTAATGCCACATTACACCTTCATATATTTCATTTGGACTTTTTCTGTCGCTTGGATGATATGAACAGAAAATTAGAGTTCCTGTTGGTATGTGAAAACTGACTTGTTCATGTCCCTTTACGCTAACAACTTCCTTTTTTGGAAATAGTTTCATATTAAGGACTGTACCATATATATGATGATTTGTGCAAACTATCATATTAGGTTTCATAATCTCAATTTCTCGTTCCAATAAGTCCTTGTAGTTGTTTAGATGTTCTACTAGCACTTTATTGTCAAGTTTGCCACCACCAGGTTGTTTTTTGCACTCGACTAATGCAAAGGGTTGGCTGTTGAAAAACGCCTTGACTTCTTCAATATGCATTGCCACCTCATTATACCACCAAGCATTGTCATCGTCTGCTGTCGCTTTAGATACCCCCCAAAAGAGATAGGCGAGGTTTTTGAAAAACTTGTTGTCAAGATTTCTGTTCTTTGCTTTTGTTTCTTTGGCTTTAGGTTTGTCCCACTCGGCATCTTTGAGCCAATATCGAATGTCTTCATCCCATTTTTCTTTGCCTTCTTGATTCTGGTCTTTCAGCAAAAACATGACTCGTTTTGACGACTCATTCCATTTTTTTAATATTTCATCATCTGATAACTCGTTTTTATACAAAATCCCGTCTTTTGTAAAGCAAGTTTTTTCTCCATTTGTTTTCTCCATTCGTTCATACCATCTGCCGAAGAGAAACTCAAGTTCATAATTGATATTGCTGTTCATCATTGTATATGTTTTTGAAATTAAATCCCATTTAGTTCATCTTATTCCACTGATGATACCCACCCGAAGGGCAGTCGAACACACTCGGAGATTTTGAGCCATACAACAGAATGCCACATTTCCAACATTGATAGACATCGGTGCCTATCGGACATAAATCTTGCCAATTGTGGTAGCCTCCAGCAGCGCATCCAAAAGTTGATGGGGTATTATTGCTTTCAAGGAGGAGGCCACATTTCTTGCATCGATAGTTTTCGCTACCAACCTCGCCAAGGTCGTTCCAATCGTGGTAGGTTCCAGCCCGACAATTGAACGAATTGGGCTGTCGCTCTGTCTTAATCAGAACGCCACATTTCTTGCATTGGTAGTTTTTCATGGGCGGCCAGCTTGGATTTTGAACGAGTAGGCACAATGCCAAGATGATATTTGCGGCAAAGGTAAACATATTTCTTTGATTACAACGGTTTTGTGAAAAAGAGACCGGCTTTTTTCTTGAGTCGGTCTCTATCGACTTACTTTTTGGGGACAAAGGCGTAGGTGTTGCCACTAATCCTTTTTGCTTCGCCGCCTAAAAGCCTTGCGGCATAGTCCAAATCGCCGGACGAATTGTAAGTTTGAACGTTTCCGTTCGGGAAATTTAATTGGTACATAGTGCTTTGTGTTTTTGTTTGCCTCCGCTTACGGGTTTCGGCATTTCCGCCGTGCTCATATAAAAAGGGAGAACACGAAAGCCCTTTTGTTTTGCCGCGAAGAAAACAAAAGCCTGTGCCGAATTACTGCACAGGCTAAAAGGATGGTGGA
>CALDIA010000140.1 GCA_937901455.1 uncultured Bacteroidales bacterium
ATTTCATCGGATGAGAAAGGTTACGCCAAATACCTTGGATAGCGGGAAGCAGTCGGGCTTCACGCTTTTTTTTGTTTGTGTTTTTAAATGGGAAAAAGAGATGGACGGTCATAATAGAGTATTATATAAACAGAAACATAAAGCAGTATTGATAGGGGTGCTGACTTTAGGGTTTGCAGGACTTACTTTGTTTGGAATGGGTTGGACATGGAGGAAGGAAACCACAGGTGGTGCTGTGTATTGGCCGGAGGAATTCAGGAAAGCTGATGTAAGAATAATAGTGGATTTATTAATGAGATAATATCAAACAATTCATACTATGGAAAAAGAGTATTACATTAAAATGAATAACGAGAACTACGGACCTTATTCGTTTGTTCAGGTATGTTCGTTGGGAATTTTCGACTACACATTTGTCAGTGTACCGCAAGACAATTCAGGCTGGAGAATGGCAGAAGACATTCCTGAATTGCAAGGCTTTACTATTTCTGAGGAAAGGGCAACTTTGCAGGATCCGGAAGCAATCCAATATTTTGTGCGCGAAGGAGTGAACATTTATGGTCCCTATACCATTGATGAACTGGCTTGTATGGAGGTCAAAGAGGGTAGCTTGGTGGGTATTAACAGTTCAAGAAAATGGTATTTGGCTGAGTTGGTTGATGGGCTATTGCCGTTGTTGGAACAATACAAGGAAAGGACAGTGAGTGAGTACCGCCAACAACAAGATGGACTTGGTGTTCCAATTGGAGGACAAGTTGAAAATCCAGATTTGGTTTCCAATGATAACGATTTGTATTATGTGTCTTTGGACAACGAAAACTACGGTCCTTTCAATTTGCAGAGCTTGCGTGGTTTTGGCTTGTTCGACTCCTCATTGGTTCGGAAAGCCAACGAAGACACTTGGCAATTGGCCAAAACTTTGCCAGAATTAAACGGCTATACCGTTTCCGAAGGAATCGAAATCGTTGAAACGCCACCAGTAACCACCGAATATCAAGTTACATCCTTGTATGATATGGCAGAGGATTACAACTCGATTTATGACGGTTTTAGAAATGAAATCCTTCAAAAGCTGTCATCCTACAAACAAGAGTACCTGCATAAGGAGGAGGCGAACATTCCGAACCTTTATTCTGAGGAAATGTTCGAGATGTCGTGGAGTCGCTACCAACGGGGTTTTGATGTGTTGATTAGGGCATTAGGCGATGTCAAGCCGAAATGCGATGCGCTTGAGAAGAAATTTCAGGATGACGCACAGGGACTGAACAATTTGTATTTACAGAAAACCTTGGTTGCCCCGATGCTTCATCAAGCACCTGATATTCAAGAAATTTCAAGGATTGATGAAAGGAGGCGGATAGTGAGGGAAAAATACGAGAGGACCAAAAGCGAACTCCTTTTGGAAATCAAGTTGATTGTTGACACATTCAATAGAAAGAATCCACCTGTTTTCAATGAAAGGAATGAACTTGCACCTTCTACCGCGACTTGTTGGCAAACTTTGTCGAGAACGGACATCGACTCGCAAAAACGCTACTATCTTGGCGAGTCCAAATTTGACTTGGCCTTCTTTGGTACTGCTGTTACAATCAACAGAAGGGAATACTTGCCGTTTTTGAATGCCCGTCATTATGTGTTCAGATACAAAATAACAGACAGGCAAAAGTGTTTGGATGTGACCAACACCCTGATTGGTAGGTCGATGATGGCCGTGCCTTCCGGCGGTTTGAGCCTTACAATGATTGATGCCAATGGGATGAACGGCACAAGCGACGAGTTCAAGGCTTTGAGTCGAAATGTGTTCAGAATCACTTCGCGTTCCGTCGATATAATGAAAGTGTTGGACGAGACTGTCATGCATATCGAGAATGTCATTCAACACATGCTGGCAGGGCAGAGTTCGTTAGCTGAATATAATATTAATAAGGAGAACAAGGAACCATATCGTATTCTTGTGATTGAGGATTTCCCTGTCGGAATACCTATGGAAGGTCTTAATCAACTTAAAAAGATTTTGAAGAATGGCGTTAGAGCGGGAGTCGTGGTTGTGTTGCTCGTTAATGAAGATGAAATCAACCGTTCGGAAGATGCTCTGAAGGCTTTCCGCTTGTTGGATTTGGAACAATTCTCTACCAACACTACGCTTTTTGATTTTGTCAACAATGTGTTTCCGCAAGAAAACCGCGAGTTTAATCCAGAATTTCACTTTGATGTGTTCTCAAATGCCTTGATTAAGCAAATTGTCGGTTCGGTCAATAAGGGATTTGAAGTGCAAACTGAAACGGTGCTTCATTTGGAAGACTACTTGCTTGACAGGAAAGAGTGGTGGACGGGAACCAGTGCCAGTATGGTGGAGATTCCCTTTGGCATGACCAATACGAAAGCGATTGCCCAACTGCGCATTACCCAGGAAAGCGGACAAAATTCCGCCGTCGTCATCGGTATTCCCGGATCAGGAAAGAGTGTGTTCCTTCATTCCATCATTGTGGATGCGGCCATCAAATACTCACCAGACGAGTTGCAGATGTATCTGCTCGACTTCTCGGGTGTGGAGTTCAACACCTACGCCAACCACAAGTTGCCTCACGCCCGTGTAATTGCACCAGAAGCCGAGCGAGAGTTTGGATTGAGTGTGTTGCGGGAACTGAAGGAAGAAGGTGCGCGTCGCATGACGCTGTGCCGTGAAAATGACGTAACCAGTATCGTGGAATATAGGAAGAGAAATCCCCATTCTGTTATGCCTCGTCTTTTGGTGATTATCGATGAGTTCCAGAAGATTTTCGAGGTGGAAAACGACGCCATTTCAAAAGAGGCAAATGGCATTATCCATACCATCATTCAGGAATACAGAAAATTCGGAATCAATCTGATACTTGCCACACAACGCATCCCGTCGTCTTCGGTGTTGCCTCGCGATTTGATAGCCAATAGGATAGTGTTCAAGAGTGCTCCAAACGATTTTGCGGCTTTAATCAGTTGGCAGAATAGCATGAGTATGCCTGCCTTGCGTACGGGGCAATGCATTTACAATCCAGAGTCGGGGGCATCTTACGCCAACGAACAAGCCCAAGGCTTCTTCATCCCGATGCGCAATATTGAAAAATTGGTGGACGAGTTGAACGAGAAAGCACATTCGACAGGCCTCGACAATAATGGCTTGATAGTATTTAGGGGAAATGATTTGCCTGAATTTAAGAATCGTCGCTTGCCCAACAAATACTTGGTGGTACAGGACATTCCGGATGAAGTCCCGATTTGTTTGGGACAGTCCATTGCCATTTCCAATACGGATGTTTGCGCGATATTGAGAAAAGAATCCACCAACAATCTTCTTGTCATCGGAGGCGAGAAAGACGTGGCGCAAAGATTGATGCTTCACGCCGCTCTTTCAACGACACTTTCGCATACTGCCGACAGTGCTTCGTTCTATCTTTTCAACTTCATGCGGCCAACCGACCCTCAGTACAATATTCTTGCTGAAAACTTTGAAGGGATGCCTTTCCCCGTGAGGCTGATAGAAAAGATGACGGAGGTGAAAGATGTGCTTGCCGAGTTGAAGAATGAGATTGATTCTCGCAAACGGGACGAAACTAAGGCGTTGACGCACATCTACCTTAATTTCTTCGCCTTCCAGTTAGGACGGGTATTCGACAGAGGTGGCCGTCGCGGTGATGACGTTTCCGAAGAAGGCCAATTGTTGGATTTTATCCTTCGCCAAGGACCGGCATACGGCGTGTTTACTTTGTTGCAAGTGGACAAAATGGAAGGATTGGCTCGTATAGGTACGCCAATAACTTGCTTCACACATCGAGTGGTGATGCAAATCTCAGAGAATGAATCAATAAAGTTGATGGATTCGCCTTTGGCCAATAGGCTGTTCATTATGAGCAGACCTTCGTCGAAATACAGGGCATTCTATCGCGACCAAAACAAGAATGTAACGATTAAATTCAAACCTTATAAATAAATTAAACTATGGCAACAATGATTAGCAGTCCCGAGGCCGTGAGAAGGTTGAGGAACGATCTTCTCGACACGGTTGATGGCTTAAAAACCCAGTTGAAAAAGACGGAAAATGCGATGGAAACTGTCGCGAAAGAATGGAAAGACTCCCAATTCCAAAAGTACAACGAGGAATTTACCAAAGACAAGGAAATCATTCCACCATTGTGCAACGACATAGAGGCGTTTGAAGACGAAGTTTTGCGCCCCTTTGAGGAAATCCAGAGAGAATACCTTGATTTGTAACATTTAAAACACTAAGAAAATGGAAGAAACATATGTAAGCTCGAAGATCTTGATTGAATTACAAACCGAATTGAAAAACCTGTCGGGCAACCTGAAAGACCTTTATGATGTGCTGTCAACGGAGGTATCGGCAGCCAACGACCAGTGGCAGGACGGAAAGTATGATGAATTTGTCAACGAGTTCCGCTCAAGCAAGGAAACGGTTATCGAACTGTCCGAGAAGTATAAGGGATGGGCAGACTCTTATCTGCCGCCGCGCATCGAACAGGCAATCAAATATGAAAAGCAATCAGCAGGCATTAGCAGATAATTAATCACAATGGAACCGAGTGTAAGGATATATGACCATCGTTCCTTGGACGAATTGATAGAAGCACAGTGCTATGCAGGTGACTCTATCTTGAAACTTGTGGCGCATGTCGGGGAATATTTCGATTCGATGATGAAAGCCATGGAAGAAATGAAAAAAGAACTGGAAAAACAAGTGAAGGCAGCTAAAGAAGAATCAGACCAAGCAGAAAGCGAATACAGCAGTTGCCTTAGTAGCCAGACCTATGACGATGAGAGAGGTTGTTATTATCCTTCGTGTAATGCAGAGGCTTCTAATGTTAACAGGTGCCGAGAAGTGTACAATGAACTGAAAAAGCGTGACGAACAGGCCGCAGTTGTTTTAAATGAATGTAAGAACGAGTTGTCTTTGTACCGGGCGCCATTCGGTATGCTTCAACCTCCTGGCGGTGAAACCTTAATGATATATTTGGGAAAAGAACATACTGATGCTGCTTGTGATAAAATGGACAAGGTTCGGGAATGTGTAAAAAGATACTTGGGGGTTCCTTGCAATCTCCAGGATGCAAACCAACAACGTAATGCTGATCAAATACGGCAATATGAGGATGCAGTTCGACAGATAATGGAGAAGGAGGGTCAGGAAGAAAGAGAAAGCCGCGACAAAAAGATTGACGCGTTTCGTTCTGCGGCAAGTCGATTGCAACATGACCAAAGCAGAGAGGGCTTTCGTAGCGCCAATGCCGTGGCCATTTGCCCACAATGCAAACGACCTGTCAATGTGTGCATTTGCCAACATATCATGGATAGAAGAAGATGACAAGTTAAACAATAGAGCTATGACAAGAGACTATGTGCTTCAAATGCAAGAAATACAAAGAACGGTTCTCGCGCAAGCGGAAGCGACAAAGTCATTATGGCAGGATGATGTGGCCAAACGTTATTGTCGCGATTATGTGGATTGCTATGAAAAAGACATCAATGCCTATCTTCGAGGTGGTTCAGAAATCAGGGGAAAAGGGCTTGAGGAATTGTTGGAATTCTTTGAGCGTAAGATAGAAGAAATGTCGCAACTGACAGGCTGTCCCAATCCAAACTCGGGCGGCGGCAGCCCGGTACACGACGTTTATTTGAACCGGCCCGACGGCATGTTTGGCTCCTCTGGCGAGTTTGATTCTTCCGCGCCCAACCCCGACCGTCTTGATACCGAAACCGTCCATTCCATTGAGGAAGAAAGGACTGATAATGACGAGCGGGGACGAATGGAGTCGCCTTTTGGTTCGTATGATTATTAAACCTAAAATATTAACAACTTAAATTCAATCAATTATGAACGAAATTAAATTACCGAAATGCAGCATGGCTGCTGATGACGATGTCATGAAACAAAAGCGCGAAGAATTGCGCAGACGTTTGATGAACGGGGATCCCATTCCGTTGAAAAAAGGCGGTGAGGTAACTTCAGGAAACGACAAGGATGTTTCCATTAGCATCCCACAAGGCAAATTGGCAGACGCGCTTGAAGACGCAATGCGGCAACAACGCGATGCGGCTCAAAACCAATCTTCATCCCTTACAGAAGATGCGATGGCCCAAAAACGCGAGGAACTCCGTCGCCGTTTGATGAATGGAGACCCTATTCCATTGAAAAAAGGTGGTACTGTGGCTTCTGGCAGCGATAAAGATGTTTCCATCAGCATCCCACAAGGTAAACTTGCTGCTTTATTGCAATGGTATGAGCGCGACCCTATGCTTTTGGAAGCAGAAAAGGCTGCAATGGCAAAAGACTTTCCTCAGTTCTCACTCATCAAACTGGACGATGGTCGTTTGGCATGGGTAGGCGACGTGAGTCTCAAAGTCATGGGAAACAACAAGTGGCGTTTGATGGCCGTCTATCAACCTAACCATCCTGTGCAGCAGATGGGTAGTTCTGTGTATGTCTATTTAGTGGAGCCTTCCATAGAGGCTTTAATTGAACAATTGGGGTGGCGGCCACATCATCTCTTAAGAGACAGCAACAACCGGAACTATCTATGCACAACCGAGGCTGATTTTGTAAAGGCGACAAACAAGCAGGTGACCTCGGCCGACACTGTCATGCGCTGGGCCCTCAAGTGGCTGTTGGGCTTTGAGTTGGTGCTTACAGGCGACATGACGACTGAAGAATTTGATAAACCGCACGGAATATGAACAGCTCACACGAAAACTGCAAGTTGGTCGTCTTCAGTGACAAGGCTTACAACGCTATCGTCAACGAGACGTTCCGTAAAGACCCCGTAGAGACGGGCGGCATCCTGCTTGGTCATGTGCTTTCAAACGGGTGCTGGATTGTTATGGAGGTGATACCTCCAGGGTTGAAGGCCATCCATCAGAAGGCTTACTTCGAATATGATACAGAGTTTGTCAACTATATGGCCAATTCTGTGTCGAAACAATACAAGATGGAATTGGATGTGCTTGGCCTTTGGCATCGACATCCTGGGAGCATGGACTATTTCAGCGGTACGGATGACGGCACCAATACAACCTTTGCCCAAATGAATCCATACGGAGCCATTTCGGGTTTGGTGAATATCGATCCCAAGTTCCGCTTCACTTTACGCCATGTGGCATATCCTTTGGACTACCAAATTGTTGAAGTAGAAGTGGGCGATGATTTGATTCCCGAACAATACTTCGAATTGAAATACGCCTATGGTGGCGATTTGCGACCTTCTTTGCCGGGCAATACGAATTCTGGGAGCAATACTATTATTCGAGAGCCGGAAAGACAACCCAGCAATGGTAATTCCAACCAGGTCGGCAATTCAAACAATGGAAATGTCGTAGGTACTACGGAACCCGAACATGAAAGTGCCAAAACAGATGGCGACGATGGCGGGAAAAACCAAGTATTCAATGGCCAGGTCGGTAAAGGCTCCTTTCGAAAATACATGCCTATTGCAATAGTTGCCGTTTTGTGCCTACTCATCGGTGCTGTAATTGGAGGAGCTACTTGTTCTAGGCATGACAAAAAGGTGCCAGACCCGCAAGAAGAGGTTACGCCACAAACTAAACCCGAAAAGAAACCACAAACAAAAAAAAGGCCAGTTCAAAAAACGCCAGAAGTTTTGTCTGAGCCAGATGGGGAACCTATTAAAACTGAATCGGAACCCGCTACTGAACCGACAGGAACAAAAGAGAAAGGAACTGGTGATATAATTTAAGGAGAACAACAAATGGAACTTACAAAACTGCAAAGAGAACCATCCGTCTATTATCCGACGGAGATAGAAACGAAGCATTACAATGGAGACTTGTATGGTTTCTATGTTGAGAACACCAATACCTACAATGTGGTTTCGCTTGGCGAAAACGAGCGTTTCCCCATGCTGAAACACATTGGTGTTGTGAATGAGAACCGCCCCGAAAGTTTGTCAGAAGGTTTGCTGACAGGCTACTTCGAAGAAGGTAAGATCAGGTTCGTCAATCCGATGGGCAAGCCGTGCAAAAACGAGCCGTATTCTTTGAAGATGGATTTGTTTTCGCGGAATGTCGGAATTCTTGAATCGGATGTGATGTTGAAAACCGGTGCAGTCCTTGTCGGCTGCGGTTCGGTAGGCAGTTTGGTTGCGCTTGAGTTGGCAAAAGCCGGCGTGGGTCGCTTCCTGCTCATCGACAACGACATCTTGGGTTACCATAACCTGTGCCGCCATCAATGCGGGTTGTTGGATGTCGGGCGTTATAAGACCGAAGCTGTCCGCGACCGCATATTGCAAATCAATCCTTCGGCAAAAGTGGTGGTGCAAAACTGCATTATCCAGGAGGTGCCTTTGAAGGTGTTCGACGAGTTTTGCGATAAGGACACTATTGTGATTGGTGGTGCCGACAATCGTCAAGGCGATTTGTATGCCAACCAGATTGCCAAAGAAGTCGGTATGCCACTGATGAGCATTGGCTGTTGGGAACGTGCCTTTGCGGGCGAGATTTTCTACTGCCTGCCCCAAGGGATGCCAGATTATGAGGATTTCATGTATGCCCTTGGCGACGCATCGGGTCGTGTGAACCAAAATCGCAAGTTCTATACCAACGAGGAAGAACTTGAAAAGGCATCTTTTGAACCTGGCATTTCGGTTGACATTGACTTTGTTACAGTCATCGCTTCAAAACTTGCCATTGACATCTTGAATCGCGACAACCCGAACTACACCCAACGCTTGCTGGGACATTTGAGCCAATACACTTTGGTCTGTAATACCAACAATCCAAAAGTTGGTGGCGAGAATGCGGAGATTTTCTCCTATCCGTTGCAAGTGACTACAAGCATTCAGGTGGAATATGCACCGAAAGAAACTGAAAAAGAAACAAATTAACCAACAAAAACACTTTTTATCATGGGAAAAGGATATGTAATTAATGAAAATGGAGAAATCCTGCGTGGCGACTATTTCGCTACGAGTGTCAAAGAAGAAAAACCACAGCCGTTGCCATGCAACCGAAAGGCGTGGGTGATGTTCTTGCTTAATGTGGTTACATTAGGCATTTATGCTGTAATCATTTGGTTTGCCATGGGCAAGGAAACAAATATCTCATGCAGCAACGATGGCAAGCATACCAAAGGATTTTGGGCCACATTGGGTCTTTCCATTATTACGCTCGGCATTTATTTCATCGTTTGGGTGATTCAATGGATGAAGCGTGAAACCGATTTCCTCCGTGACCGTAAAGAGTCAGCAATTATCACGGGAGGTGCATACATCTTGTTGACAATAGTCAATGTGATAATAACTTATGTCTTGGCGTTTAACGAGTTGCCTATTGCCCAAATCATTGTGAATTATGCGATTTCTTTTGCGCTCCTTTTCTTTGTGATCAAGAAGCACAATCGCGTTAATGAGATATACAATTTGGAGCATTTCCCGGAAAACATGAAAGAAGTGAAAAAAGGATAATAGGCCATTGTCGCAGCCCTAACACGGGTAATATTAGGGCTGCACTTTTTTTGGCTTGAATGCTCAAAGGCAAACTCATTGTTGATAAACTTGGTAATCTCCAATAGAATCTACATGTTATGGGAGAAATTAATTGAAACAATATGAGTGCTACTGAAATAAGTATCATGGTAGTGATTATGGTGATTGTTGTGATTGTCATTGTTGCTGCCAGTGCGAAAAAAAAGAAACTAAACAGCGGTGAAAACAATTCACCTCAAGTCGTTCTCAATCGTGAATCAAGCCAAAACACTCCGGTTCGGCGAAGCGAGAAACAACGACAAAGCCAGCCTGTAAGTCCGGCACAGGAGAAAATAGATGTGTATTCAACGCTGTTGTATTATGTGTCGCTTGATGGCGTAACCTACGGCCCTTTTGGTTTGGATCAGCTAAAGACCTATCCGTTATTGGAGGATACGCTCATCACCACCAACACGCTTAACGGTACATGGTACGAAGCAAAGTATTTTGAATGTCTTGACGAACTTTTCCTTCAGCCTGCGAGCCTTCCATTTAGGATCGATGCAGACGGAACAATAATATTATTGGAAGAACATGGCGTATCAAATTGATGACGACGGAACAATAATCCGTACTGATGACCATAATACGGATAATAATGGCGGAAACAACACTCTGACAGTCATATTGATTCTTCTGCTTCTCACAGCAATAGGATTTGCCATTGGTTTTGGGGTGAAAAAGAGCGAGTTGGAAAGCATAAGCCAATACTTGCAAAGACAATTGTCAACTATGGAGGACAATTACTATAGTTCAGAAAGAAACAGAGAGGCAACGCAAACCAAACTTGACAAATATGTCATGAGGTATTCGCCGATTGTCATTGAAGATATTGAGGTGGGAAATGGAGATGGCAATGATAATATGGAAACTGACTATGGTAAGAGAATCTATAGTTCTCGCACAATGTATCTAAAGCCTCAAATAAGATATGTTGGATATAAATCACAGGACATCATATTAAAGGTAAAACTTTATAATTCTTATGGCAATCTTTCTACAGGCGATAGTTCGCCAAGCGGATATTCCTATTCTGTAGAGAAGTATGTTGCTGAAGGTGAGCATACTATAACTTTGTCTGGATGGGGTAATTCATCGAAAGGACATTGGCCATCTGGCAAATATCGTTATGAGATTTGGTACGGAGATGTGTGTTTGGCAACCAAGTCGTTTACGATCTATTAAGGTTACTCGTGAAAAGCATGAGAACAGTACGATATTGTATGGTAATCACTTAAAAGTTGCGTCCGACACATATTCAGGGTTCCGTAAAATGGATTTGCGCCATCTCGCGTTCATGTCGTGGACGAAATTGTCTTGATTTGGTGCTATCCAATCCCGTATTTCTCCGCCAGCAAGTCCATCAGCTCATCGGTCTGGGCCATGAACCTTGCGGCGTCGTCTTTCCATTTGCGGTAGTGCTTCTCTTTCTTGGTCTTGCCGCGCAAAGCGT